>NZ_KV790833.1:16445-41759 GCF_001807735.1 Neisseria sp. HMSC31F04
GTCGGATTCTTGAATCCGACATTTCGGCTAAACAGGACTATCGGATACAAGTATCCGACCTACTCTTTTCAGACGGCCTATCAGATAATAGTTCGAACAGTACACAAAGAGCCGTCATTCCCGCCTGCGCGGGAATGACGGCGGGTAGCAGCGTAGGTCGGATTCTTGAATCCGACATTTCGGCTAAATGGGGGCTGTCGGATACGAGTATCCGACCTACTTTTTTCAGACGGCCTATCCTTGCCAAAACATAACGACAAACCAACACCCAAACCATGATTAAAACCGACAAAATCCGCAAACCGCAGCCTGCGGTGTTTTACATCATCGACTACCTTTGGAGCGGCTTTGCCGGTCTGGGCGTGGCGATGGTGGTGGTGGCGTTGTGGGCGTGGGGCAGTGCCGTGTTCGGCGAGTTTATGCTGCCTGCGCCGGTGGAGGTGTTTCAAAAGTCTTTGGATTTATTGAAACATTTTCAGGAAAACGAAATCGGGATTTCGCTGTGGCGGTCGGTGGTGGGGATTTCGGTTGCGCTGGCGGCGGGATTGGCGGCGGGGCTGGTGGCGGGCAGTTTTAAGACGGCGATGGCGTTGCTCAAGCCTGTGATTACGATTTTGTTGGCGATGCCGCCGATTATTTGGGTGGTGATGGCATTGTTTTGGTTCGGTTTCGGCAATCCGAGCGTGTTGTTTACCATTATTGTGTTGGTTGCGCCGCTGACGTTTGCGAGTGCGGCAGTCGGGATGGCGAGCGTGAACAAGCAGCATGAGGAGTTGTTTGACGCTTATAAATTAGGCCGTCTGAAAAAAATCCGTTATCTGTATATCCCGCATCTGACAGGCTATGTGATTTCCAGCATCGGCGTGGCGGTGGCGATGGGGGTGAAGGTGGTGATTATGGCGGAACTCTTGGGCGCGAGCGAAGGCGTGGGCGCGCGGATTGCGGACGCGAGGGCGATGCTGGAAACTTCGACGGTGATGGCTTATGTGGTGCTGGTTATCGTGTTTGTGTCGCTGTTTGAATACCTGATTACCAAGCCTTTGGAAATTTTGTTTATGCCGTGGAGGAGATGATGCTCTGTCTTGAAAACGTGCGTTTTGAAATTCTCCGCGACCCCATCGTGCGCGATTTCAGTTTGAACCTGCAACATGGCGAAGTGAAGGCTTTGTTCGGACCGAGCGGCTGCGGCAAGACGACGGTTTTGCGGCTGATTGCGGGCTTGGAAACGCCGAAATCGGGCACGATACACAATACTTTCTGTAAAACGGGTTTTCTGTTTCAGGAAAACCGCCTGCCGGAAAACCTGACCGCGATGCAGAATATTGCGATTTTTATGGACAAACCCGATGAAGGCGAAATCATCGCGCTGGCGGCGAAAGTCGGGCTGACTGCGGGTGATTTGAACAAATATCCGACCGAATTGTCCGGCGGCATGGCGAAACGGGTGGCGTTTTTGCGCCTGCTGCTGTGCGGTTGCGACCTTGCTTTGCTGGACGAGCCGTTTGTCGGTTTGGACCGCGATTTGCGCGATATTTTGGTCGCCATGCTGGTGGAAAAAATCGAGCGGCAGGGCATGGCATGTATGCTGGTAACGCACGACCGCTTCGAAGCCGCGCGCCTGAGCCATGAAATCATGCTGCTTTCCACTAAGGGCATGAACGTGCAAAACGTGATAACCCTGCCCACGCCGTTGTCCGAACGCGATTCGGCTTTTGAAGAAACCGTGGTGGCAAGGGAGTTTCAGGGGATTCATTATTATGAGTGATGAGGGGATTTGAGTGTCTGACAAACCTTGCGGTTCGTTGCCCTCTCCCTAACCCTCTCCCACGGGGAGAGGGAATCAGGTTTCTGAAAATCAGAGGGTGCAGGATTGGGAATCGAATGGCAGGTAAACCTAAAAATGTTAGGGTTTGGCAGCCCGATTCCCTCTCCCCGTGGGAGAGGGCTAGGGAGAGGGTAAGCAAGCCGCAGGCTTGCCTCTTTAGCGAAAGATACGAATCTGTTATCCGAACGCGATTCGGTTTTTGAAAAAGCCGTGGTGCCAAGGGGGCAGGGGATTCATTATGAGGTGCTTTATGTTTTCGACTGTGATTACTGCTGCTGTTTTATATATTGCTACAGCAGTAGATTTGTTGGTAATACTATTAATATTTTTTGCTAGAGCAAATACTAGAAAAGAATATCGAGATATTTATATCGGACAATATTTAGGTTCTGTAATTTTAATATTAGTTAGTTTATTTCTAGCTTTTGTTTTGAATTATGTTCCGGAAAAATGGGTGTTAGGTTTATTAGGTTTAATACCGATTTACTTAGGTATTAAAGTTGCTATTTACGACGATTGTGAGGGCGAAAAAAGAGCTAAAAAAGAATTGGATGAAAAAGGGTTGTCAAAATTAGTCGGTATTGTTGCTTTGGTTACAGTGGCTAGTTGTGGTGCAGATAATATTGGACTTTTTGTTCCTTACTTTGTGACTTTAGATCTTGTCGACTTATTAGTTACTCTTCTTGTATTTTTTATATTGATTTTTGTTTTAGTATATACAGCACAAAGATTGGCTAATATTTCAGGTGTTGGTGAAATTGTAGAGAAGTTTAGTCGTTGGATAATAGCTGTTATTTATATTGGTTTAGGGTTATTTATTATTATTGAAAATAATACAATTCGAACAATAATATCAATAATATGAATGATACGGGCATTTGAATATCTGACAAACCTTGCGGTTCGTTGCCCTCTCCCACGGGGAGAGGGGAGCAGGTTGCTGAAAATCAGAGAGTGCAGGATTGGAAATCGGATGGCAGGTAAACCTGAAAATGTTCGGGCTCGACAGCTTAATCCCCTCTCCCCGTGGGAGAGGGTTAGGGAGAGGGCAAGCAAGCCTCAGGCTTGCCTCTTTGGTAAAAGATACGGCTCTGTCCACCCAATGAATCCATATCCGAAAGCATCTTCATGCAGAATCAAGCCAAGCTATGAATAAATTTTTTACCCACCCCATGCGGCCGTTTTTCGTCGGCGCGGCGGCGCTTGCCATACTCGGCGCGTTGGTGTTTTTCATCAGCCCCGGCGCCATCGTCCTGCACCGCCAAATCTTCTTAGAACTCATGCTGCCTGCGGCATACGGCGGTTTTCTGACTGCCGCCATGCTTGAATGGACGGGTTATAAAGGTCGTCTGAAACCTGTTGCCACCGTCTTGGCGGCGCTGTTGCTCGCCGCAACCGTCCTGCTGCCGTTTGCGCCGCAAACCGCTTCGTTTTTCGTTGCTGCTTATTGGCTGGTGTTGCTGCTGTTCTGCGCCTGGCTGATTTGGCTCGACCGCAACACCGACAACTTCGCCCTGCTAATGCTGCTTACCACATTTACCGTTTTTCAGACGGCCTATGCCGTCAGCGGCGATTTGAACCTGTTACGCGCGCAAGTGCATTTGAACATGGCGGCGGTCATGTTCGTATCCGTGCGCGTCAGCGTCCTTCTAGGCGCGGAAGCCCTCAAAGAATGCCGTCTGAAAGACCCCGTATTCATCCCCAACGTCGTCTATAAAAACATCGCCATCACCTTCCTGCTCCTGCACGCCGCCGCCGAACTTTGGCTGCCTGCGCAAACCGCCGGTTTTACCGCGCTTGCCGTCGGCTTCATCCTGCTTGCCAAGCTGCGCGAACTGCACCATCACGAACTCCTGCGCAAACACTACGTCCGCACCTATTACCTGCTCCAACTCTTTGCCGCCGCAGGCTATTTGTGGACAGGCGCGGCGAAACTGCAAAACTTGCCTGCCTCCGCGCCCCTGCACCTGATTACCCTCGGCGGCATGATGGGCGGCGTGATGATGGTGTGGCTGACTGCCGGACTGTGGCACAGCGGCTTTACCAAACTCGACTACCCCAAACTCTGCCGCATCGCCGTCCCCATCCTCTTCGCCGCCGCCGTCTCGCGCGCTGTTTTAATGAACGTGAATCCGATATTCTTCATTACTGTTCCTGCGATTCTGACCATCGCCGTGTTCGTGCTTTATCTGTTGACGTTCGTACCAATCTTTCGGGCGAATGCGTTTACGGATGATCCGGAATAATGGAGAGGCCGTCTGAAAATCTGGTTTATATAGTGGATAGAAATAAAAAACGCCCTATATCGTCATTCCCGCGTAGGTGAAAATTCAGAGTTTGGGTTTTCAGGCATTGATAGGAAAGGATTGTGATGCGACGGTCTGGATTCCCGCCTGCGTGGGAATGATGATACAGGGCGTTCTTATTTAAATCGACTAAAAACAGCCACCCTACCAATCCATGACAAATAACTGACAAAATCCGTCAACTGCCGCCCAGCGTCCCTTCCAACCTGCCACTAAACGTCAAATCTGCCGTAAAAATACACCTGTCATTCATGCCAATCAGATACTACATACAATTTGATTAAAATTTAAAATCCATAATAAACAAATTTTTAGATAAAAAAATAGCTGGAAATACTCCGTTGGCACAAGCTTTGCTTGATACATTTCATCCGCAACAGGCAACGCCGGAAAGCGAAGCCTGAAGCAAATTGAAAGAATATGTGCCAAGCACATTATGGGATAACCACAAGGCGGCGCCGCATGGGGCGGCAAAGCTGATTTTTAAAACGGTAACTTTTACCAAACACTTAACTGGAGTTAATCATGAAAGCAATGCAAAAAGGTTTCACCCTGATCGAGTTGATGATCGTAATCGCTATTATCGGTATTTTGGCTGCCATCGCCATCCCCCAATACCAAAACTACATTACCCGCTCGCAGGCTTCCCGCGTAATGGGTGAAACTTCCCAGATCAAAACTGCTGTTGAAACCTGTATCTTGGACGGTCGTACTGCTGCCGTTATCCACAGCGGTACTCCTGCTGCCGGTCAAGTTGCCACTACCTGTGTAACCGGTGCTACCCAATCCAACCTGCTGGGTGCTGCTACTACCGTTGCTGTTGGTTACCCGACTGTAACCATCAACGATAATGGTACTGCCACTATTAATGCTACTTTCGGTACTAACGCTGCCACTGCTCTGAAAACCAAAACTTTGGGTTGGGCGCGTACTGCTGAAGGCACTTGGTCTTGCTCTACCAACATCGATGAGAAATACCGTCCGACCGGTTGCTCTGCTACTGCTGCTGCAGCTGCTGCTTCTTCTAACTAATAATCAAGATATTTCTTATTCTGGTTATTCAAGAAACGCACCCCGCGCGGGTGCGTTTTTATCATTAGTGCCGTCGAAAGCAGGTTTCTACGATGTCCGCCAAACGAACCAAAGATATGCTCACTGTGGCCGTGCTGCTGGCTGCTGCTGCCGCCGCCATCCATTTTTATGTCGACAATATGGCGCGCAACGCGGCATGGCATGCCCTCTATCCCCTGCGTGCCAAGCTGGCTTTGTCCAAACTTTCGTGCAGCCCGGGCAGCCCCGCCTGGATGGAGGGCGCGCTGCGGCTTTCCGTCGAGCGCCAAGTCGCCCCTGCCAACCAAATCGCCTATATCGACGCGCAGGGCAGGGAATTCCATTGCGAAAACGGCTTTTTCGACAAGCCTTATCTTTCCGATGCGGTAACGGAGCAAACGCGTTTCCGCTATGCCAGCATGACCAAGCTGTGGACGGCCGATGCCGTGCTGGCGCTGGTCAACGAAAACAAAATCGGCCTGGATACCAAAGCCGTCGACATCCTGCCTGAAATCCGCAACCAAACCGATCCGCGCATGAACGACATCACGGTTGCCCATCTGCTGCTGCATCAGGGCGGCTTCGACCGCTATTCCATGCTCGGCATCGATATGTTCAACCCGAACGAAGAACCGCTCTGCCCCAACCATTTGGCCGAACTGGGAACAATCCGTTTGAATTTCACGCCCGGCAGCCGCACCAGCTATTCCAATTTGGGCTATTGCCTCTTGGGCGAAATCGTGGCGAGAAAATCGGGCGGCGGCACTTATACCGAGGCGATGGGCAGGCTTTACCCTCTGGCGCAAGACGGCCTGAAATTCATCCGCCAACAGCAGGAAAGTGACGAAGTTAGTTACAATTATGTCGAAAAAGGGCTTACCGGCCTTGCAGACATTTATTCTTCTTTCGATTACGCTGCGGCGGCCTCTGCCGCAGGCCTGTCGGGCAGCGCATTGGGTGCGGCAAAAGAAATCCGCGCCATGTTGGCACGGGAAAAGCTTAATATCACTTCGCTGCCGGAAAATGTAAGCTGCAATTTGGCGCAAATGCGCGACTGTTACGGCTATGCCATGTTTCCCTATCGGGAAAACGGCCGCTCTTTGGTTTGGTTTCGCGACGGCAATCTGCCCGCCGCCTCTTCCGTGGCCATGGTAGACGGCGAAGGCGGCGTCACCGTGCTGCTGGCCTCGGGTTGGGCGGAATCTCCCGCCGAGGGGGCAGACGAAATCAAACGTTTTATTTACCGCAGCAGATTTTAAGCGGCAGGCCGGACGGCCGCCGCATGTTAATGAGAAAGTCAGTATGAACAACGCAAAAAACACAAAGGGTTTTACCCTGATCGAGCTGATAATTGTGATCGCAATCATCGGCATTCTGGCGGCCATCGCCATTCCGCAGTATCAGAACTATATCGTCCGCACGCAGCTCAACCGCGCTTATTACGAAGTGAAATCCACGGTAACCAGCATTGAAACCGTGTTGGGCAACGGCAATTTCCCGACCCTGCGGCCGGAAGAAGACAATACGGTGGCCGACGGCGTCAAACGCGAATACATCGGCCTCAATTCCACCATCCCACAATCCAACATCATCAGCTCGGCCGTCATCACGAAGGATGCGTCTAAAAATTTCAAAGACATCAGCATTGTTTTGGGAAAAAACGCGACCAACACCCTGCACGGCACAACCATCACGCTGACTCGCGATGCGGAAGGCGGATGGACGTGCAGCATCAAAAAGCCCAATGGTTCTTCCGTAAACCTGCCTTCGATCAACAGCTTGTGCACGCTTTCTTAATCAACATCCGCATGATATGAAAATCTTCGCAATCTGCCGGCTTTGCGAAGATTTTTACTGTAGGTGTGATTTCCTTAATGAATTGAAATGGTTTGAGAAACAGTATGACCCAACCCAAACTTTCCCGATGGCGTTTTGCCCTTCGGCTTGCATCCATACATCTGCTTATCAATATCTTGGTGGCGGCCGTGGTTGCCGCATTGGTGTTTTTCGTCTGGTATCCGCAGCCTTATCCGGATTTGATGGGCGGTTTGCAGATTTTCGGTTTGATTGTGGCCGTGGACATTATCTGCGGGCCGGTATTGACGTCGGTTTTGGCTAATCCGGCCAAGCCGAAACGGGAAACAGTAACGGATTTGCTGTTGGTTGGCATGATACAGGCGGCGGCGCTGCTATACGGGTTGTATACGGTGACTGCGGTGCGCCCCGTTTGGGTGGTGTTTGAAAACGACCGCTTTACGACTGTGAGCGCGGCAGAAATCGATAAAAACAGGTTGAATGAGGCTTTGCCCGAATTCCGGCAGCTGCCCTGGACGGGCGTGAAACGAATCGCCGTGCGGGATTCCAAAAGCGGAGACGAGGAGCAGGCGAGAATCGAAATGTCCATGCAGGGGATAGAACCGCGCATGCTGCCGGCTTGGTGGGAAGCGGAAAACGAAACCCACCGCGACCGCATCCGCAGCAAAATGAGGCCGGTGGCCGAACTGGAAAAACGGTATCCCGGCCATCCCGCTTTGGCTCAGGCCATCAGTAAAAGCGGGCTGCCAAGTGCCGATTTGTATTATCTGCCGTTTACCTCACAGGAAAACAAAGACTGGACGGTGCTGCTTGATAAGAACACCGATTTCAAAGCTTTTGCGCCGCTGGATGCGTTTAAGAAATAAGTTCAGCAAAAGGCCGTCTGAAAACTTGGTTTTCAGACGGCCTTTTGCCGTTTGCCCGTTTGAGCGAAAGCGCTTTATTCCACCACAATCTTCGGAAACGCCTGGCTGTAATCCTTGCCTTTATCGGCAATCGTCAGTGCAATGTTGAATGCCGCATCGGTATAAAGTTTGGCAACGGCGGGATGGTTTTCCTGCAGAGCCTTAGCCGTACCGCTATCCATCGCTTCGCGCACTGCCAATGTGAGCGGCAGTTGGCCCAAAAGCGGCACGTTCAACCTTTCAGCCAAGGCCTTACCGCCGTCGCTGCCGAAAATTGCTTCGCTATGGCCACAGTTGGAGCAGATGTGTACCGACATATTTTCCAGCACGCCGAAAATCGGGATATTGACTTTGTCAAACATATCCACCGCCTTGCGCGCATCTATCAGTGCGATATCCTGCGGCGTGGTAACGACCACCGAGCCGGTAACGGGGATTTTCTGCGACAGGGTAAGCTGAATATCGCCCGTACCCGGCGGCAAATCGACAAACAGGTAATCCACATCGTCCCATTCGCTTTGAAACAATAATTGCTGCAAAGCCTGGCTGACCATCGGCCCGCGCCAAACCACGGCCTGATCGGTATCGACCAAAAAGCCGATGGACATTACTTGAATACCGCCGTCCGCCTCCACGGGAATCAGTTTTTTGTTTTCCTGATCGGGCTTGCGGTCTTGCACGCCCAGCATGGTCGGCTGGCTGGGACCGTATAAATCGGCATCCAGCACACCCACGCGCGCGCCCATCCGCGCCATGGCCATCGCCAGGTTGGCGGTAGTGGTGGATTTACCCACGCCGCCCTTGCCCGAGGCCACGGCGATGATGTTTTTCACGCCTTTAATCGTTGCCACGCCGGGCTGCACTTTGTGCGTGGCGATTTCGGTGGTGATTTCGAGATGCAGCGGCAGGGTATTGCCTGCGGCAGCTAAGGCCGTCTGAACACGCTCGGCCAGCCCGTCCCACAAATGCGCGGTCGGAAAACCGAAAGATAACTCGATATGCAGGCCGTCTGCCTCTTCATGCAGTTTTTTAACGGCTTTTTCGCTGCCCAAGGTGCGCGTACAACCCGGCAGGCAAACGGAAGACAATGCCTGACGGTAAATTTCCATATCCATTTTATTGTCCTTTCTTTCCTATTGATGGCAGCCACCTGCCAAAACAGACGGCAAACTGGGATTCTAGCAGATTTACCACACCGCCCATCCTGTTTTTCAGACGGCCTGCAATACGGCATGCCGTCTGAAAAGCACAACAGGTTCGAGCATACCCACAGCCGTTGAAACGGCACAATATCAGCCGTTTGCATACACTTCCGCGTTTAAAGCATCGTACAGGCCGTCTGAAAATTTGCCCCTGCTGCAACAAATATTTAGAATGCAAAGCTTTCAACTTTGAGCCGCACCATGACCCAGCCGTTTATCGAAATGAAAAACGTCATCTTCGCCTATGGCGAACGTCCGATACTGCAAGATGTCAGCTTCCGCATCGCGCAGGGCGCGTTTGCGGCGGTAATGGGCGGTTCGGGCAGCGGCAAAACCACGCTGATGCGGCTGATTACCGGCCAAATCCGCCCGCAGTCGGGACAAGTGCTGGTTCAGGGGCGCAATTTGTCGGCCTTTTCGGCGCAGGAACTCCACGAACACCGCCGCCGCATGGGCGTACTGTTCCAGCATGGCGCATTGTTTACCGATTTGTCGGTATACGACAACATCGCCTTCCCGATGCGCGAGCTGACCAAACTGCCCGAAGCCGTCATCCGCGATTTGGTGCTGCTGAAACTGAATGCCGTCGGCCTGCGCGGCGTAGAAAAACTGATGCCCGCCGAATTGTCGGGCGGCATGGCGCGGCGCGTGGCTTTGGCGCGCACCATCGCGCTCGACCCCGAATTGATGCTGTACGACGAACCGTTCACCGGACTCGACCCGATTTCGCTCGGCGTCATCGCCCACTTAATCAGCCGTGCCAACAAAGCACTGCGTTCCACCAGCGTGATGGTTACGCACGATATTGAAAAATCGCTGGAAATCGTCGATCAGGTGATTTTTTTGGCACACGGCGAAGTGGTATTTTCCGGCTCGCCCCAGGAAATGCGCGAACTCGATTCGCCTTGGGTGCGCCAGTTTGTCGGCGGCCTGGCCGACGGCCCCGTCGCCTTCCGCTATCCGGCGCAAACAACTTTGCAGCAGGATTTGCTGGGACGTTAAACCAGTTTTCAGACGGCCTGCCGAATACAAAAGGCCGTCTGAAAAAACAATTGAACCGAAATATGAACCTTATCCGAACCGTCGGGGCGAAAACCCTCGGCTTTATACAGGCACTCGGCAGCGTCTGCCTGTTTCTACTGCAGATACTGGCGCACTCCAGCACATCGCTTTTACGCTTCCGCCTGAGCGTGCGGCAAGTGTATTTTGCCGGTGTGCTTTCCGTGCTGATTATCGCCGTCTCCGGCCTGTTTGTCGGCATGGTGCTGGGCTTGCAGGGCTACACCCAGCTGGCCAAATTCAAATCGGCCGACATTTTGGGCTACATGGTGGCTGCCTCCCTGCTGCGCGAACTGGGCCCCGTATTGGCGGCCATTCTGTTTGCCAGCAGCGCGGGCGGCGCGATGACCAGCGAAATCGGCCTGATGAAGGCCACCGAACAACTCGAAGCCATGAATGTCATGGCGGTAAACCCCGTTGCCCGCGTCGTTGCGCCGCGCTTTTGGGCGGGCGTGTTTTCCATGCCGCTCTTGGCCTCAATCTTCAACGTGGCGGGCATTTACGGTGCGTATTTGGTCGGCGTGCAATGGCTGGGTTTGGACGGCGGCATCTTTTGGTCGCAGATGCAAAACAACATCTCCTTCGGCTACGACGTACTCAACGGCCTGATCAAATCGGCCTTTTTCGGCGTGGCGGTTACACTGATAGCCGTCCACCAAGGCTTTCACGCCTTGCCGACGTCCGAAGGCATCCTGCGCGCCAGCACGCGCACGGTCGTATCGTCCGCGCTGGTCGTACTGGCGATCGACTTCATCCTGACCGCCTTCATGTTTACCGGCTGAATGCAGCGCAATTACAACCAAGGAATTTTTCATGAAACGAAGCATTTTGGAATTTTGGGTCGGCCTGTTCGTCCTGATCGGCATCGCCGCACTGGCCTTCTTATCCTTCCGCGTTGCCGGCAGCGGCAATTTCGGCGGCGGCAGCGGGCAAACCTACACCGTCTATGCCAACTTCACCGACATCGGCGGGCTGAAAGTAAAAGCACCGATCAAAGCATCGGGCGTACTGGTCGGCCGCGTGCAAAACATCGCGCTCGACCCGGCAACCTATCAGGCCAAAGTAACGCTGCAATTGGACAAACAATACACTTTCAGTAGCGACGTTTCCGCCCAAATCCTGACTTCCGGCCTGCTTGGCGAACAATACATCGGCCTGATGCAGGGCGGCGACAGCGACAGCCTGGCCGACGGCGACACCATCAGCCTGACCAGCTCCGCACTGGTGCTGGAAAACCTGATCGGCAAATTCATGACCAATATGGCGGAAAGCAATGCCAAGCCGTCTGAAAAAACAGCCGACAGCCAACCCTAACCCCACAACTCCCGAACCGAGAAAGTTACAACATGAAAACCACATTCTACACAGCAGCCCTGATTACCCTTGCCGCAGCAGGCAGCGCACAGGCCACGCCGCAACAGGCGGTTTCCCAAGTACGCGAAAATGCCGCCCAAGTATTGGCCATCCTGAAAAAAGCCAACGGCAGCAACGATGCGGCCGTACGCAAAGAGGCGGAGAACTACGCCCTGCCCTATTTCGACTTCCAGCGCATGACCGCACAAGCCGTCGGCCAACCCTGGACGCAGGCCACACCGGCGCAGAAACAGGATTTGGCCAAAGAATTCCAGACCCTGTTAATCCGCACCTACTCCGGCACCATGCTGAAATTTAAAAATGCCGCCGTCGATGTCAAAGGCAACCCCATCATCAACCGTGGCGGCAAAGAAGTCATCGTCCGCGTGGAAGTCAGCCAGGCAGGCAGCAAACCGGTCAATATGGACTTCACCACCTATCAGAGCGGCGGCAAATACCGCGTCTACAACGTGGCCATCGAAGGCGCGAGCCTGGTTACCGTTTACCGCAACCAATTCGGCGAAACCATTAAAAACAAAGGCTTTGACGGCCTGATTCAAGAATTGAGAAACAAAAACGGCGGCAAATAATGAACTGCGAAATCCGCGACGGCATATTGCACCTTGACGGCGAAATCACCGTCAAAACCGTGCACGGCAGTGCCTACCGCCAATTTGTGCAGCTGAGCGGCGGCGACATCAAAGCTGTGGACTTGTCTGCGGTCAGCCGTGCCGATTCGGCCTGCCTGTCGCTGCTGTTTTCCGTACTGCGCCGCAACGGCAGCCGTCCCGAACTGAGGCATATGCCGCCCGCCGTGGCGGACTTGGCCGAACTGTACGAAGTCCGAGAATGGATCACGCCATGAAACGACACCCCATCGCATACACCGCCGCACTGGCATTGCTGCTTGCCGCCCTGCCCGCTGCCGCCGCCGATAAAGAAACCGCGCCGCCGCAAAACGCAACACAATCCGGCACATCTTTTCAGACGGCCTCCGAACCCGCCCGGCAGCCGGCCAAAGCAAAAAGCAAAGACCCCTACGAACGCTACAACCGTTTCATGTTCAAAGTGAACGACAAAGCAGACCGCTACGTCCTCGCGCCGGTTGCGCGCGGCTACCGCAAAATTACTCCCGGCCCGATACGCACCGGCGTGGGCAACTTCTTCAACAACCTGCGCGACGTGGTCAGCTTCGGCAGCAACCTGCTGCGTTTGGACATCAAACGCGCCAGCGAAGACTTCATGCGCGTTTCCGTCAACACCACCTTCGGGCTGGGCGGTCTGATCAACGTGGCCGGGGCGGGCGGCATCCCGAACAACAAAAACACTTTGGGCGACACTTTCGCCTCATGGGGCTGGAAAAACAGCAACTACTTCGTTTATCCGATTTTGGGCCCCTCCACCGTCCGCGACAGCCTGGGCACGACCGCACTGATGGCCTATCCGGTGCAAAATGCCGTATTCCACACCACCGCCGGCCGGGCTGCAGCCTCTGCCGTCAATGCGGTCAGCACGCGCGAAAGCCTGCTCGACCTGACCGACGGCATGGAGGAAGCCGCCCTCGACCCCTATATCATGATGCGCGACGGCTACATGGAAATACGCCGCCGCCAGCTTGGTTTGAAGCCGTCTGAAGGCAGCGGGGAAGACATAGACATCGACGAATTGGTGGCACCGGAAGAATCTGCCGCCGCCATACCGGCCGCAGCAACTGCCTCAGCCGCTTCCGAACCTGCCGTTGACACAAACGCCGCCGGCATTGCCACCCCCGAAGCAGCTTCGGCGGAAGAATCCAATCACATCGGCACTATCGGCGAATAATCCGTTTTACCGTTTTCACCATCATCTTGAGGCCGTCTGAAAACACCTTTCAGACGGCCTCGTACAATTGGATAACAAGCAAACGGCGACACCATGGTTCACCCCATTGGTTTCCGACTATGCACGGAAAAGACAATGTGATAATGTATCATTTCCGTTAAACAACCTTTGCCAAGGTGAAATGATGAAAAAACTGCTTTTGATTTCCTTAATCGGCATTTGCGCGTCCTCACAGGCGCACGAAGTGTGGGTAAACGCCCCGGCAAAACTCGCCTCGTCCGACACCCTCCGCGCCGACTTGGCCTACAGCCACGACTTCCCTCATGCCGAAAAAATTGCCGACGACCGTTTGCATATCTTCGCCCCGCTGCAACTGACTTCCCCCGACGACAAACACAGCAACATGAAACAACAGGGCGAGAATTACCAATACACCGGCGGCAAGCTGAAAAAAGGCAGTTACATCATCAGCGCAACCTACAAACCGACATTCTGGTCGAAAGACGCGGCGGGCAAATGGGAACAGAAAAATTTGGCCGAACGTCCCGAAGCGGTATCGTGCGAACAGAGCCGGATGTTTGGAAAAAGCGTACTGATCGTCGATGACGGCGAAGATTTGTCCGCCATCAGCCGCCCGATCGGCCAAACCTTGGAAATCGTACCATTGGCCAATCCGAACACCGTGCGGCCGGGCAGCCTGTTTCCGGTACAAATCCTATACGAAGGCAAACCGCTGGCAGGCGCGACGGTAACCGCCACCGCCGATACCGTTGCTACAAAAGACCCGGCGGCCACGCACGACCACCGCGAACCGCAGGCCTTTTCCGGCAAAACCGACAAACAGGGAAAAGTAAACATCATCCCCCTGACCGAAGGGCTGTGGAAAATCAGGCTGGTACACAAAACCCCGTTTGCCGACACCAAAGTATGCGGCGACTCTACCGCGTATGCCACACTGATTATGCCTGTCGGCACTGCGCGGGCGAATACGGAACCGCACCACCATCATCACCATTAAGAGCGGCAGATAAAAGGCAAGAGGCCGTCTGAAACCTGAAAATCGGGTTTCAGACGGCCTCTCGGTTTATCCGTACAGACTACAGTAAGAACGCCGTTGCCAAGCCGAGGAAAATCAGGAAACCGCCGGAGTCGGTTACGGCGGTAATCAGTACCGAACTGCCGAGGGCGGGGTCGCGGCCGAGTTTTTCCATCACAATCGGAATCAATACGCCCACCGCCGCCGCCAGCAGCAGATTGAGCGTCATCGCCGCCACCATGACCAAACCGATGCCGATGCTGTCGTAGAGCAGGAAGGACACCAGCCCCATCACACTGCCCCAAATCAAGCCGTTGGCCAGGGCAACACCGATTTCCTTCCTCAGCAGCCGTCCGGTCTGGATGTCGGCCAACTGGCCGACGGCAATGGCGCGGACAATCATGGTGATGGTTTGATTGCCCGAATTGCCGCCGATGCCCGCCACAATCGGCATCAGTGCGGCAAGGGCGACGATTTTGGAAATGCTGCCTTCAAACGCGCCGATGACGCGGCTGGCGACGAATGCGGTGCAGAGGTTTACCGCCAGCCACGTCCAGCGGTTTTTCACCGAATCCCACACCGGCGCGAACAGGTCTTCCTCTTCCTGCAAACCGGCCATGTTCAAAATGTCGGCTTCCGATTCTTCACGGATAACGTCCACCATTTCGTCCACCGTGATACGGCCGATGAGCTTGTTGTTTTCATCGATGACGGGCGCGGTAACCAAGTCGTAGCGTTCGAACGCCTGCGCCGCCTCTTCCGCATCGTCGGACGGACGGAAACGCACCACGTCGGTCGCCATCACGTCGGCAACCAAATCTTCGGGGTCGGATACCAGCAGTTTGCGGATGGGCAGCACGCCGATGAGGATGTCGTCTTCATCCACGACGAAGATTTTGTCGGTGTGGTCGGGCAGGCTTTCGAAACGGCGCAGGTAGCGCAACACGACCTCGCAGCTCACGTCGGCACGCACACTGACCAATTCGAAATCCATCAGTGCGCCGACCAGGCCGTCTTCGTACGACATCGCCGCCTTTACCTGCTCGCGTTCTTCCTCGTCGCGGGTTTGCAGGGCTTCATAGACCACCTGGTGCGGCAAATCGTCGGCCAGTTCGGCCAAATCGTCGGCATCCAAATCTTCCACCGCCGCCAGCAGTTCGTCTTTGCCCATGCTTTCGATCAGGGTTTCGCGCACGGCTTCCGACACTTCCAGCAATACGTCGCCGTCGTCTTCCGGCTCGGCCAGTTTCCACACGACGACGCGCTCTTTCGGCGGCAGCGATTCGAGCAGGACGGCCATGTCCGCAGGGTGCAGTTCGTGCAGGATGGCGGTCAGCTCGACCAGTTTCGCGTTCAGGTTTTCGTCGGCAGGCGCGCGCCCGGCGGAAATATCGGCGTAAACGGGCAGCAGTGCGTCGGCCAGTTCGTGAACGTGGTCGATATCCAAATCGAGGCGTTGGCCGTCTGCGGCCTGGGCAGGGGTGGGGATGTTCGGTGTGGTCATAAATGCTCCGCCCGCAGGAAGGCGGCGGCGCATTCAGGCGGGTTTAGAATCAGGTGGAGAAGCGGGAATTTTCGGGAAACGAACCGGGAAGTTCCATGATTTCTGCCTGCGGCGCAGGCGGGCTGTCAAAAACGGGGCGCATTCTAACATAGAAAAGAGGCCGTCTGAAAAACCGTTTGCAGGTTTTCAGACGACCTCCGGCGTTTGCCGAATTACCAGCCGGGCTTGGCCAGGTTTTGCAGGCCTTCCCTTACTTGGTTTTGCACTTCGCCGTTGAGGCGGCGGCTGATGGCGCGCGCCAAATCGTCTTCGTCAGGCGTGTAATCCACCAGTTCGGGGGCTTGGACGACATCGCGGGCGACGCTGTAAATGTTGCCGAAGTCGTCTATCAGGCCGTTTTTCTTCGCTTCCAAGCCGGTGTAAACGCGGCCGCTGAATATTTCGGGATCGTTGTCCTTCAGGCGGCTGCCGCGCCCCGATTTGACGGCTTTGATGAATTCGCCGTGTATGTCGTTGAGCATTTGCTGCCAGATGGCCTGCTGTTCGGGCGTTTCCGGCGAGAAGGGGTCGCCCATGCCTTTGTTGCTGCCGGCGGTTTTCAGACGGCGTTTGACGCCGATTTTATCCATCAGCTCCGTAAAGTCGAAGCTGCCGCCAATGACGCCTATGCTGCCCACCAGGCTGGACGGGTCGGCGTAGATTTTGTCTGCCGCCGCGGCGATGTAGTAGCAGCCTGAAGCACACATGTCTTCGGTAACGACATACAGGGGGATGTCTTTGTGTTCCGCTTTCAGACGGCGCACTTCTTCAAAGGCGGTATTCGAGATGACGGGCGAACCGCCGGGGCTGTTGGCACGGATGATGATGCCTTTGACTTTGCCGTTGGCGTAGGCGGCTTCCAATCCGTCGCGCAGCATCGCCACTTGGTCTTGATAACCGCCGCCGATGACGCCGTTCAACCGAATGACGGCAGTGTGTTCTTTCGACTGTTTGTGCAACGCGCTGCCCAAACTGTTTCCGCCGGTACCGGTGCCGCCGCTGCTGCAGCTGTACATGGTGAACAGCGTGCCGGCAAACAGCATCGCGCCGACACCGCGCCAAATATTGCGCCACAAGCGGCTGCTGCGTTGCTCCTTGTGTACGCTCATCAACAGCTTGTAGAGCGTGTCGCGCTCCCAGCTTTCGTTTTCAGACGGCCCGGACGAAGGATGGAGGCTGGGTTGTGCCTGTTGCTGTTCTTCTTCGCGTTGGATTTTAAAGCTCATAAATGATTTTCCTGATGTGTAAACGGTGTCTGCTTTGTTTTCAGACGGCCTCTATGCTTCCTTGCCGTTGCAAAAAGCCTTCCAGCTCGCCAAAGCACGACAAGATACCGATGTTCGGCGCGCTCTGCAAGGTTTCGCGGCTGTGCGCGCCCGTTGTCACGCCTATCCCGCGCGCACCGGCATGGGCGGCCATTTCGAGATCGAAGGCGGTATCGCCGATGACGATGCTTTCAGACGGCATCACGCCCAGTTCGTCGCACAGCCGCCACACCATATCGGGCGCGGGCTTGGACGGGCATTCGGACGCGCAGGCCGTTGCCAGCCAAAAATCCCCCGTACCAGTTTGGGCTATGGCCTGATTCAAACCGCTACGCCCCTTGCCCGTGGCCACCGACAGCCAATACCCTGCCTCCCGCAGGCGTTCGAGGGTGGGCAGCACGTCGGGAAACAGCCGCATATGGCGGTTGTTCGGATTCAAATAGTGCGCGGCATAAATTTCCACCAGTTCTTCATGCTTGCCCATGCCCGCAGACGGGGCAAGCTGCTGCATCATCTGCATCAGGCTGCGGCCGATTAAATTGCGGATTCGGTCGGCAGGCGGTGTGGCCAACCCGCATTCGTAAAAGGCCTGCTGCACGGTTTCGATAATCGGGTTGGTGGTGTCGGCCAGTGTGCCGTCCCAATCGAAGATAAGCAGTTTAGGCTGCATCGCTCCCTCCTGCGCCCTTACAAACCCAATTCCCAATCGGTGTTCGGATTGATGCGGAACCCGTCGGTACAGTTTTCGTAATGGCGGAAAATAATATCGGTTACTTCGTCGGCGGTGTCGGCCGTTTCAAACAAATCCAAATCGTCGGGCTTGATAAAGCCGCGCGTCAAAAGCCGGTCGGCTATCCAATCAATCATCCCTTGCCAGAAATCGCGGCCGACCAAAATAATCGGACGGGGCGGAATCTTGCCGGTCTGAACCAGCGTCAGGCTTTCAAACAGCTCGTCCAGCGTGCCGAAGCCGCCGGGCATCACCACATACGCCACAGCGTGTTTCACAAACATCACTTTGCGCGGAAAAAAATGTTGGAATTTGACCGACAAATCCTGATACGGATTGGACTGCTGCTCATGCGGCAGCACGATATTGAGGCCGACGGC
The DNA here is from genome assembly GCF_001807735.1 of Neisseria sp. HMSC31F04. Taxonomy (NCBI): domain Bacteria; kingdom Pseudomonadati; phylum Pseudomonadota; class Betaproteobacteria; order Neisseriales; family Neisseriaceae; genus Neisseria; species Neisseria sp. HMSC31F04. The sequence continues at coordinate 34,736 of NZ_KV790833.1, forward strand.
GGGACTGCGCCCGGCAAACGCGCCCTTGTTGGCCGCCTCCATAATCCCCGGCCCGCCGCCGGAAATCACCGCGAAGCCCGCATCCGAGAGGCGGCGGGCAATCAGTTCGGCCAGCAGGTAGTCGGGATGGTTTACCGGCGTGCGCGCGCTGCCGTATATGCTGACAGCGGGATAGATGGCGCGCAGTTCTTCGCCTGCCTCGACGAACTCAGACATGATTTTCAGCAAATGATAGCTTTCGCGCGCCTGAATTTCGTTGCGCGTGCCGTCGGGCAGGATGGGGTGCGGCAGCTTGTCTTGCAAGGGCATGGGGGCAACTCCGAATTGGGAAAACGGCGGTTATAAACCGATTTGCGCCGTACTGCAAATCTGCCTGCCGATACAGAAGCCGTCTGAAAACCCGCTTGCGATACGGAAACGGGGTTTCAGACGGCCTCAAACTGTGGCGGGCGCGTTTATTTGTCTACAAGCAAACTTTGGCCGAGGAAACCGCCCTTTTCCACGCCGGGGAGGGTGAAGAAATAACCGCCGCCGAACGGGCTGATGTATTCCTCCAAGGGTTCCAGATTGAGTAGGTTTTGCACAAAGATAAAACCGTCAGCAAGATTGGCCTGATACATAACCAGAATCAGGCCGACGTCCAACTGGCCGGACTTGGCCAAACCCATGGAATAGTTGAACGGGCGGCGGAACAGCAAATGCTTTTTCATGAACTCAGGGTCGCGCGGATTACCCAGCCGTATATGGCTGTCGGTAGGGACGGCCTTGCCTTCCGGGTCTTTGGCATAGTCGGGAATGTCGCCCTCTTTTTTCATGCCTAAGGGCGCGCCGCTGTATTTTTCGCGGCCGAAAATGGCCTGTTGCTCCTGCAAGGGCGTCCTGTCCCAAAATTCGACAAAATGACGGATGATGCGTATGGCCTGATAGCTGCCGTTTTTCGTCCATGCCGGTTCGTCCAAACTGTTGGAAGCCACACCCGTCCACAATACTTGGTCGGCGATTTCAGGCTTGCTGACGTCGGGGTTGGCCGTACCGTCGCGGAAGCCCAACAGGTTGCGCGACGCAATCGCGCCCGGCTCGGCCTTGGGCAGCCAGCCGTCCAGCGACCAACGGGTAATCGCGTATTTGGCCGTGTTTTTGATGATGTCGCGCAGGGCGTTTTGACAGGTTTCGGGCGAAAAAGCGCAGATTTGGATGCCGATGTCGCCGTCACACCATTCTTTTTGCAGTTTGTCGTTGGGGAAATCCTTCATTTCCTGCAAATGCTTGGGCTTTTTGCCGCCCAATCCGAAACGTGCGTCAAACAGGCTCGCGCCGACGGATACGGTAACGGTCAGACCGTCGGGCGGGACGGTTTTGCCCAGCAGGCCGCTGCCGGCAGGGGGCAGCTTTTCGTCGCTGTCCACCAGTTCTCCGCCTTTGGTCAGAAATTCGATGCGGGCGGTCAGGGTGCGAAAATAGTTGATGAGCTGGGAAATATCGGAAACGGTAACATCGAAGGCGCAGAGGATGCCGAAGGTTTGGTGCGGTGTCGTAATGCCGGCCTGATGTACGCCATAGCAGTCGTAGGAAGTTTGGCTGTGGCTGCCGTTGCCGGAGCAGTCGGCGGCGGCTTTACCCTCGGGCGATGAAGCCGTTTGAGCGGATTGGCCGCCTTGTCCGCAGGCCGTCAGTGCGGCGGCGGCCGAAACGGCGGCAGCGGTTTTGAGCAGTTTGCGGCGGTTGGGATTGTCGGGCTGTTGCATATTTTTCTCCTGAAAAGGCCGTCTGAAACCGGAAAAACGGTTTTCAGACGGCATCATTTACCTGAATGTGAATCTCTTTCGATTACAATACCCGCCTTTTCAGACGGCTTCAAGTATCAGAATCAAATTTCGGCCGTGCGGATGTCCCAAATATGCTCAAACAGGACAACCTTCTTCCGCCGGCTCCGGCTCCAACCGTGCAAACCAGCCGCCCACCACGTTTTCCACTTCTTCCATGCCCTGCTTTTTCAAACTCGAAAACAGTTGCACCGACACATCCTGCCGCTCTGAAAACGGTTTTAACGCTTTCTTGACAGAAGACAAGGTTTTAATCTGTTCGTTCTTAGATAATTTGTCGGCCTTTGAAAGCAGGATATGCACCGGCCTGCCGGTTTTGGCGAAAAAATCCAACATTTGGATGTCCAGCGGCTTGAGCGGATGGCGGCAATCCATAATCAACACCAAACCGATGAGTTGCCGCCGTGTCTGCAAATAATCGCCCAACAGGGTTACCCAATGCTGACGCACCGCCTCCGGTACGGCCGCGTAGCCGTAACCGGGCAAATCAACCATAAAATGACCGTTGGCCAGTTCGAAAAAATTGATATGCTGCGTACGGCCGGGCGTTTTCGATACATAGGCCAGCCGAACATGGTTGCACAGCGTATTGATCGCACTGGATTTGCCCGCGTTGGACCGTCCGACGAAGGCTATTTCGGCTCCCGTATCGGGCAAATCTTTCAAGTGGTTTACCGTAGTAAAAAATTTTGCGTTTTGAAATAAGTTCATAACTATGGAAAAAACAGGTAAATTTGGTATAGAATACCACGTTTGCCGAATAATCGGTTTAAAGCGACGGAATTCCGCCGCATATTTTGAGTATCACAGATAAAAAAGGGTATTGCGGATACCGCAATGCCGCAATCAGGAGCCTTCCATGAAACGTACCACCTTACTGACTCTGGCATTGGCGTGCGGTGCGGTGTTTGCCGCGCCGAAGGCCGATTTGGCCAAAGGCAAGCAGATCGCCCAAACCGTATGCGCGGCCTGCCATGCCGCCGACGGCAACAGCGGCATTTCCTCCTACCCGAAACTGTCGGCGCAACATGCCACATACATAATTAAAGAAACCGTCGCCATCAAAGACGGCAAACGGACAACCGGCGGGGCGGCAGCAATGCGCCCGATGGTGGGCAGCCTGAGTGCTCAGGATATTGCTGACGTGGCCGCTTTCTATGCCACTCAAACTCCGAAACCTGGCGAAGCCAATCCGAAAGACAATCTGGACCTGGGTGCCAAAATCTTCCGCGGCGGGCTGTCCGAGAAAAAACTGCCTGCCTGCATGGCTTGCCACGGCCCAAGCGGCGCGGGCATGCCGGGCAGCGGCACCGATGTTTCAGCCTATCCACGCTTAGGCGGCCAGCACAAAGACTACACCATGACGCAGCTGAAAGCCTATGCCTCCGGTCAGCGCAAAAGTCCCAACAGCATGATGGAAGACGTAGTTAAACGCATGTCTGAAGAAGAGATGAACGCCGTAGCCAACTTCATCCAAGGGCTGCACTGATTTCAGACGGCCTCCATCTGATAAAGGCCGTCTGAATACCACCATTGGAATAAACAATGACCATCGGGCTGCCGGTACATCCAACGTATCGGCAGCCCGATTTGTAGTAGAATCCACCTCTTTGTTTTCCCGAAATTTCTCTTCCCTAAAGATGGCAACCGGTAAAAAAATCCCGCTTATCCGCCGCCCATGGTTCGCTTTTTTAAGCTCCATGCGTTTCGCGGTTGCGCTGCTGTGCGTATTAGGCATCGCCTCGGTCATCGGCACGGTTTTGCAGCAAAACCTGTCCTACACCGACTACATCGTCAAATTCGGCCCTTTCTGGAGCCGGATTTTCCAAGCACTCGGTCTGTTTGACGTTTACTCCTCCATCTGGTTTGTCGTCATCATGCTGTTTCTGGTGCTCAGCACCGGCCTTTGCCTGTGGCGCAACATTCCGCCCTTTATGCGCGAAATGCGCTCGTTCCGCCTGAAAGCAAGCCGGCAGTCGCTTGCAGCCATGAAACACACTGCCCTGTTGGAAAACGACCTCACCCCGTCTGTAGGCATGCGTTATTTCAACGTCCGCGGCTTCGCTGTCAAACAAGTCGAACGTGAAGACGGCTCGGTATTGGTTGCCGGTAAAAAAGGGGCGGCCAACAAATGGGGATACATTTTTGCCCACCTGGCCATCATCGTCATCTGCCTCGGCGGCCTGATAGACAGCAATCTACTATTAAAAATCGGCATGCTGACCGGGAAAATCACCCCCGACAACACAGCGGTATTCGCCCGCGACTTCAAGTCCGAAAGCATCTTGAGCGCCGGCAATCCGTCATTCCGGGGTAACGTCAACCTCAGTGAAGGGCAAGAAGCCGACGTTGTTTTCCTGAATGCCGACCAAGGGCTTTTAGTTCAACAGTTGCCGTTTTCGGTCAAACTGAAAAAATTCCACATCGATTTCTACGATACCGGCATGCCGAGTGATTTTGCCAGCGATCTGGAAGTTACCGATAAAAAAACCGGCAAGGTCAGCGAACACACCATCCGGGTAAACCACCCGCTTACCCTGCACGGCATTTCTATCTACCAGGCAAGCTTTGCCGACGGCGGCTCCGGCCTCCAATTCAAAGCTTGGGATTTGGCGGCGAACAGCAGCCGTTTTGCCGAATTGAAAGGCACATCGATGAACAGTTTTCCGCTGAATATGGGCGGCGAACAAAAATTCACTTTGGAATTCGACAAATTCACATCGATGAACGTTGAAGACATGAGCGAACCGACCGAAAAAGAGCAAGGTTTGAAACAAAAACTCAACGATGCCCGCGCCGTGAAACAGGAGAAAAAATTCACCAATCTGGGTCCCAGCATCATCTACCGCCTGCGCGACTCTGCGGGACAGGCAATAGAGTTCAAAAACTACATGCTGCCGATCAAGCAGGAAGATGACTACTTTTTCATCACAGGCACCCGCTCCGGCCTCGAGCAGCAATACCGTTGGTTGCGCATTCCTGCCGACAGCAAACACAAGGCCGACACCTTCATGATTTGGCGCGAACTGATGAACGACGAAACCGTCCGCAGCCGTATCAGCACAGCCGCAGCCGCCAGCGTGCCGGAAGACATCCGTCCGCAATTCAAACAAGCCGTTGAAAACACTCTGCTCCTGTTTGCCCGCGGCGGCTATCTGGAATTGGATAAATTCGTCCAAACCGCGGTTCCTGAAAACGAACGGGAAAAAATGCGCGATTATTTCTATCAAATCCTAATCGGCGGTGCCAGCCTCACCTTAGACGAAGCCTTAAACCGGCAAAACCTGCCCGCATGGCAACAGGAAGACAAACGCAACCGTTTCCTATTACACGCCATGGATGCCTATACCGGCCTGACGGAATATCCCGCCCCCGTACTGTTGCAACTGGACAGCTTCCAAGAAGTCCGCTCCTCCGGCCTGCAAATGACGAAATCCCCGGGTGCGGTGTTGGTTTACATCGGCTCGCTGCTGCTGGTATTGGGCACTGTCTTTATGTTCTACATCCGTGAAAAACGCTTCTGGCTGTTATTCGAACCCAACGGCATCCGCTTTGCCATGTCGTCCAGCCGGCACGAACGCGACCTGCAACGAGAATTCCCCGAACATCTGCAAGGCCTGAAACGGCTTGCCGAGGATTTAAACCATGATGCAAACCACCGACAACACTAAAACACACGCCGATCTACCACAGCACGAACTCTTGGCAGAACGTTCTTTTTGGCACTCTCTGGATGCCAAAGACTGGCTGTTTGCCGCCCTTATCCCGCTTATTGCCGCCTTCGTGCAATACACCCTGCCGCACAGAATGGATGTATACGAAGTCGTTATCCTGTGGTCGAGCGTAATCTGCACCGTCGGCCTGGGCTGGTTTTTCAAACCCATGCGCTGGTTCGTCCCGCTCTCACTGGCACTGGCCTACGGCGGCGTATCCCTCTATGCCGGAAACTTCGGCAACAGCGATAAATTCCTCCTGCGCTATTTCCTCAGCAGCCAGTCAGCAATTATGTGGCAATGCGCGATGATTTTTGCCGCCCTGTTCGCCTACGCCTGCGGCTCCCTGTTGGCCGCACACAAAAAAAGCCAAACCAATACCCTGCTCGGCATGGGTACCGCCTTCGGTTGGATCTCCGCCTTGGCGGGCTTTACCGGCCTCCTGGTCCGCTGGCACGAAAGCTACCTGTTGTTGGGCGATGCCGGCCATATCCCGGTTTCCAACCTCTATGAAGTCTTCATCCTTTTCCTCGTCATCAGCGCATTGATGTACTGGTATTACGAAACCCGTTTTACCGTGCAGCGGCTGGGCGTGTTCGTCTACACACTGATGGCCGGAATCGTCTGCTTCGTGTTGTGGTACAGCCTCGCGCGCAACGCACAACAGATCCAACCGCTGATTCCCGCCCTGCAATCGTGGTGGATGAAAATCCACGTTCCGGCCAATTTCATCGGCTACGGCGCATTCTGTATGGCCGCCATGCTCGGCGTGGCCCAGCTTATGGTCATCCGCAGCACCGAAAAAGGCAAAGCCAGCCGTCTGCCCGATTCAGCCGCCATTGAAGAAATCATGTACAAAGCCATTGCCGTCGGCTTCCTGTTCTTTACCATCGCCACCATCCTTGGCGCAATGTGGGCAAAAGCCGCGTGGGGCGGTTATTGGAGCTGGGACCCGAAAGAAGTATGGGCGCTCGTCGTCTGGCTGAACTACGCCACATGGCTGCACCTGCGGCTGGTTGTCGGCTGGCGCGGCAAAATATTGGCCTGGTGGGCGATTATCGGCCTCTTCATCACCGCCTTCGCCTTTGTCGGCGTCAACATGTTCCTCAGCGGCCTGCACTCCTACGGGGAACTGTAATCCGACAAAAAGGCCGTCTGAAAACGCAGCTATGCAACGTCTGAAGTCTTTAAGACTGACACCGTCCTCATCAGATTTTAAATACTGTTGAAACATTTTCAGACGGCCTCCAAACCACATATCTATCAGCACACACCTGCAGCCTGACCGAACAAACACACCATCCTGCTGATAAGACCGTCTGAAACGAAGTACCGAACAGTGCCGAGCTTCTGCAAAGCTCAAACAGAGTTGGAAGATGCAGAGTTTCTGCACAGCCAACACAAAGCTTCCTAAAGACAAGCTCCTACCAAACTGCAGCACAGCCCCGCCCTACCTTATAGTGGATTAAATTTGAATCAGGACAAGGC
>NZ_KV790833.1:41779-58070 GCF_001807735.1 Neisseria sp. HMSC31F04
TAAATTTAATCCACTATATTTTCAGACGGCCTCCAACCACGCCAACCCGCAAAAGGAAACATCATGACAACCTGCCGCGAAATCCTTGCCTGGTGCGACGACATCCTGCAAACCGCCCAATTTAAAGACTATGCACCCAACGGCCTCCAAGTCGAAGGCGCGGAAAAAATTGAAAAAATCGTTGCCGCCGTTACCGCCAGCCGTGCCGCTGTCGAATGTGCCGCACAACAAGGCGCGCAACTGCTACTCGTTCACCACGGCATGTTCTGGAAAAGCGAACCCGCCACCATCACCGGCTGGAAAAAGCAACGCATCGCCACCCTCCTGCACCACAACATCAACATGGCCGGCTACCACCTGCCGCTCGACGCCCACCCCGAACTCGGCAACAACGCCCAACTGGCCAAACTGATGGACTGGCAAACAGATTACACCTGCGGCGAGCAAAACCTACTGCACATAGGCCGTCTGAAAACCCCGAAAACCGTTTCCGAACTGACTGCCGAAATCGCCCAAAAACTCGGCCGCATCCCCACCGTCGTCGGCAATCCGCAACAAACCGTCAGCCGTGCCGCATGGTGCACCGGCGGCGCACAGGGATTTTTTCAGACGGCCATAGACGAAGGCGCCGAAATCTACGTTACCGGCGAAATTTCCGAAGCACAATACCACCTTGCCAACGAAACGGGCACAATCTTCGTCTCCGCAGGCCACCACGCCACAGAACGCTATGGCATACAGGCACTTGCCCGCGCCCTACAACAGAAATTCGGCACGGAAATTTACTTTTTTGACGAACAAAATCCTGCTTAAAATCAAAAAATACTTCAAAAATTTACCTTATTTTAAATACTACTTTAAGCAACCCTACGAATTCAGGTAGAATTACGGGGTTTAATGGCTCGGTATTTTCAAAATCTTAGGATGACTGAAATAATGGATAATCATGAAATCAATCAAGGCCGCCGCCGCTTCCTCGTGCTGGCAACAGCAGGGGCGGGCGGATTAGCCGCAGCAGGCGTGGCGACACCTTTCGTCGCCAGCTGGTTTCCGTCGGAAAAGGCTAAGGCCGCCGGCGCACCTGTAGAAATCGACGTTAGCAAACTCGAAGCGGGTCAAATGCTGACTGCCGAATGGCAAGGCAAACCGATTTGGGTGGTAAACCGCACGGATCAGCAGATAAAGGATCTCAAAGGCTTGGACGGCGTCTTGACCGACCCGAATTCTGAGGTCAACCACCAGCCGGAAGACTGCAAAAATGAAACCCGCTCAATCAAACCGAACGTCTTGGTCGCCATCGGCATCTGTACCCACTTGGGTTGTTCGCCGACCTACCGTCCGGACATCGCCCCGGCCGATTTGGGTGCAGAGTGGAAAGGCGGTTTCTTCTGCCCGTGCCACGGCTCCAGATTCGACATTGCCGGGCGCGTTTATGCCGGTGCGCCTGCCCCGACCAATCTGGTTGTTCCTCCCCATAAATACCTAAGCGACACCACCATCCTGGTCGGCGATGAAACATAAAAAGGGACTTAATTATGGCAAACCAAACCAATAGCAAAGCAAAAGCATTGTTGGACTGGGTGGACGCCCGTTTCCCTTTGTCCAAAATGTGGCGCGACCACCTGTCTGAATACTACGCGCCGAAAAACTTCAACTTCTGGTACTTCTTCGGCTCACTGGCACTTTTAGTGTTGGTGATTCAGATTGTCAGCGGGATTTTCCTTGTCATGAATTTCAAACCCGATGGCAACCTGAACCAATACAACCTACCGGCTGCGTTTACCGCCGTCGAATACATCATGCGCGACGTATCGGGCGGTTGGATTATCCGCTATATGCACTCCACCGGTGCATCGTTCTTCTTTATTGTTGTGTATCTACACATGTTCCGTGGCCTGATTTACGGTTCGTTTAAAAAACCGCGCGAACTGGTATGGGTATTCGGCTCGTTGATTTTCTTGGCATTGATGGCGGAAGCCTTTATGGGCTACCTTCTGCCTTGGGGACAAATGTCCTTTTGGGGCGCACAGGTAATTATCAACCTGTTCTCCGCCATTCCGGTAATCGGCCAAGATTTATCGGTTTGGATCCGCGGTGACTTTACCATTTCCGATGCCACACTGAACCGCTTCTTCGCCCTGCACGTCATTGCCGTACCGTTGGTACTGCTCGGTTTGGTCGTAGCGCACATTATCGCCCTGCACGAAGTCGGCTCGAACAACCCTGACGGTGTGGAAATCAAAAAACTGAAAGATGAAAACGGCGTACCTTTGGACGGTATTCCGTTCCATCCGTACTATACCGTTAAAGACATCTTGGGCGTAGTGGTCTTCCTGATTGTCTTCTGCGCCGTAATGTTCTTTGCGCCCGAAGGCGGCGGCTACTTCCTGGAAGCACCGAACTTTGACCCTGCAGACCCACTGAAAACCCCTCCCCATATTGCGCCTGTTTGGTATTTCACTCCATTCTATGCCATTTTGCGTGCCATTCCGTCCTTTGCCGGTACGCAGATATGGGGCGTCATCGGCATGGGGGCGGCAGTCGTATTGATTGCGCTGCTGCCGTGGCTGGATCGTTCTCCGGTGAAATCGGTACGCTACCGCGGCCCGGTTTTCAAAACTGCGCTGGTATTGTTCGTTATCTCCTTTATCGGTTTAGGTATTCTCGGTGCAATGGTGGCAACCGAAACCCGTACCCTCATTGCCCGCATTTTGTCGGCCGTCTACTTCCTGTTTTTCCTGACCATGCCTATTTACAGCAAACTGGATAAAACCAAACCGGTTCCGGAACGCGTAACCATGAGTACTGGCAAACAAAAAGTGATGTTCTTCGTGTACACCGCCATTACATTAATCGGCGCATACCTGTTTGCAACCAATATCTGATGAGGGCAGCAAAATGAAAAATACATTGAAAAAATGGATTGTTGCCTTTGCCTTGGCAACCCCTATGGCTTTAGCCGGTGCAAGCGGCGACCACCACTATGAAAAAGTCGATATCGATTTGGGCAACCAAGTCAGCCTGCAACGCGGCGCGCAAATCTTTACCAACTACTGCCTGTCCTGCCACTCGGCAAGCAGCATGCGCTTCAACCGTCTGAAAGACATTGGTTTGACCGACGAGCAAATCAAGAAAAACATGATGTTCACCACTGACAAAGTAGGTGATGTGATGCATGCCGCCATGACTCCGGCAGACGGAAAAAAATGGTTTGGTGCGGCACCTCCTGATTTGTCGCTGATTGCCCGTTCGCGTGGTGCTGACTACCTGTATGCCTACATGCGCGGTTTCTATAAAGACCCAACCCGTCCTACCGGCTGGAACAATACTGCGTTTAATAAAGTAGGTATGCCGCATCCGCTGTGGCAGCAACAAGGCGTGCAAGCTGTCGAGCTGGATGGAAAAGGCCAACCCGTTATGGTAAAAGACGAACACGGCCAAGATGTTCCGAAACTGTATTGGGAATCCACCGGTTCCATGACACGCAAAACACCGGACGGCAAAGTCATTACCAAAGAATATGATGATTACGCCCGCGATTTAGTGGCCTTCATGGTTTACATGGGTGAGCCTGCACAGGTAGAGCGCAAACAAATCGGCTATGCCGTCTTGATCTTCTTGTTTGCGGTAATGCTGCCGCTGGCCTACTTCCTAAAAAAAGAATACTGGAAAGACGTTCACTAACCTGTCTGACCAAATTCAAGCGGAGGAGATTCCTCCGCTTTTTTATTTTTCTCCAATAAAACATCATGATATAACGAATTTGTAGTATTTTCAGACGGCCTTGTGTATCATTCTCTTAATTTTCAAACACATCATATCTGCCTTGGCGGATATTTCTTTTCAATTCAGTCGGAGTAATCCTTATGATGATTTTGTATTCGGGCATTACCTGCCCGTTCAGCCACCGCTGCCGCTTCGTCCTATATGAAAAAGGGATGGATTTTGAAATTAAAGACGTGGATATTTTCAACAAACCTGAAGATTTGGCCGTCATGAATCCGTATAACCAAGTACCTGTTTTGGTAGAGCGCGATTTGATACTGCACGAATCCAACATCATCAACGAATACATAGACGAACGCTTCCCCCATCCCCAGCTGATGCCGGGCGACCCCGTTCAACGCGGTCGCGGCCGTTTGGTGCTCTACCGTCTGGAACGCGAACTATTCAGCCATGTGCAGGTTTTGGAAGCACCGGAATCTACATCTAAAGAACAAGCCAAAGCACGCGAAGCCATTTCCCAGGGCCTGACCATGCTGGCACCTGCATTTTCCAAACATAAATACATCATGGGCGACGACTTTTCCATGATTGACGTCGCCATTGCACCACTCCTGTGGCGTTTGGATCATTACGACATCAAATTAGGGAAAAACGCTGCACCGCTGCTCAAATACGCCGAACGCCTGTTCCAGCGCGAAGCCTTTATCGAAGCACTGACACCAGCCGAAAAAGCCATGCGCCGCTAAAATATCATCGATGGGAAACAACGAATGAACAGCAGCACCAAACCTTACCTGCTCCGTGCCCTGTACGACTGGTGCAACGACAACGGCTACACCGCGCACATTGTTGCTTGGGTAAACGAACATACCCGCGTACCGATGCAATATGTGCGCGACAACGAAATCATGTTGAATATCGGGCCGAATGCCGCACACAATCTGAGCATCGACAACGAATGGGTGAATTTTTCCGCCCGCTTTGCCGGTGTGGCGCACGAAATCTGGATTCCTGTCGGCCACATCTCCAGCCTGTTTGCCCGCGAAACCGGCGAAGGCATGGGTTTTGAAATAGAACCCTACCAACCCTCAACCGAAACCTCGGGCGAAACGGAAACGAAAACGGAAGAAAAAAGGCCGTCTGAAAAACCGGAAAACGGCACGGCAGAAAAGAAAAAGGTTTTGAAATTCGTCAAATAACCGCCGGCTCACGGCAGGCCGTCTGAAAGCACGTCCTTTCAGACGGCCTCATCCGTATTAACCGGCATCACAGTTTGAATATAAGGAAACACCATGACTCCCGAACCCAATATCGGCTCTCCGCTGTTTTACGGCGTATTCTTTATCGCCGTCCTCATTATGATCGGCATAGACATGTTGTCGCTGAAAAAAACCGGCGCACACAAAGTCAGCACCAAAGAAGCCCTGCTCTGGTCAGCCATTTGGATTGCCGTATCCTGCGCCTTCGCCGGCTGGCTATATTGGGAAATCAGCAACAACCCAGCCTATGGCCACAACATCGCCAAAACCAAACTAATAGAATATTTCACCGGCTACGTTTTGGAAAAATCGCTGGCCGTAGATAACCTTTTTGTCTTCCTGATGATTTTTTCCTACTTCAAAGTACCGTCCCAATATCAGCACCGGGTATTGTTATACGGCGTATTCGGGGCCATCGTCCTGCGTGCTGTTATGATTTTTATCGGCGCGGTGCTGGTCAGCCGTTTCGAATGGATATTGTATATTTTCGGCGCATTCCTGCTCTACACAGGCATCAAAATGGTCAAACAGAGCGGCGATGAAGAAGGCGAGGACCTGTCGCAAAATAAAGTCCTGCAATGGCTGCAAAAACATATCCGCGTCGGCAAATCATTGAACGGTGAAAAATTCTTCACCGTGGAAAACGGCAAGCGCGTTGCCAGCCCGCTGCTGATGGTACTGATTATGGTAGAACTGAGTGATGTCATATTCGCCGTCGACAGTATTCCGGCCATTTTTGCCGTTACCACCGACCCGTTCATCGTCCTCACCTCCAACATCTTCGCCATCCTCGGCTTGCGCGCGATGTATTTTCTGCTGGCAGACATGGCCGACCGCTTCGTATTCCTGAACTACGGCTTGGCATTCGTCTTGAGCTTCATCGGCATCAAAATGCTGATTCTGCATTGGATTCACATTCCCGTCGCGATCTCGCTGGCAGTCGTCTTCGGCGCACTTGGCGCATCCATCCTCACCTCGCTGGCATACAGCCGGAAAATGGAACGCCGCTGATGATGCGCTACCGCCGATAAAACACAAAAAGGCCGTCTGAAATATCTTTTCAGACTGCCTCAAATTTTAAAACGGCTTACAGACCCAGTTTTTCTTTCACATGTTTCACATAGCCGTGGTCGTTGCGGCGGATATGCAGGAACAACCAAGTTTCCAACAAATCCATCATTTCCTGACCGACATCATCGCCGTTATCGAAACGGCCTTTGAATGTTTTCACTTTATTAACGAAATTTTCATGCACGCGGTGATGGGCATCCAGCAGGGGATATTCTGCCATTTCCAACAAGCTTTCCTCATCGGAGAAGTGCTGTACGGTATATTCAATTAAATGGTCCAAAGCCACGCCCATTCCTTCACGGTCATTTGCAACATGGGCATCATGCATCTCATTGATATACTGAACCAAAATTTTGTGCTGTTCGTCCACCTGTTCGATGCCGGTGTCCAAATCGGAAGTCCAATGCAAGAAAGTATCTGCCATTTTTAATTCCCTTCATGTGTCGATAAAAATCGAATTATAGGGTTTTCCATGTAAAGAACGGACAACATTTGCATAATTAAGTTAGGAATTTATTCAAATTTTGACTTTTATCAAACACTTAATTGTAATTTATTCTCAATCGTCTGATTGCGCAGCCAGCGGGCGGCGGGAGCGATTTCACCTGCTAGCAAACCGATTTCCCCCGCGCCAGACGCACGCAATACATCCGCCGCCGCACCATGCAGCCATACGCCGCCGCAGGCCGCCTGAAACGGCTCGATTCCCTGCGCCAGCAAGCTGCCGATGATGCCGCTTAACACGTCGCCGCTCCCCGCAGTAGCCAAACCTGCATGGCCGCTCAGGTTTTCATACAACATCCCGTTACCGCCGCATACAAGGGAACGATGCCCCTTCAGCACCACCACGGCACGGAAGCGTTCAGCCAGCCGCCGCACCGCCGTTTCCCGGTCGGACTGCACGACGCTTGTCTCCGTTCCGAGCAGGCGCGCGGCTTCGGCGGGATGCGGCGTTAGGACCAACTGCGGGTACAGCGCGGCTTCGGCAGCCAATGCCTCATCATGCGCCAGCAGATTCAGTGCGTCCGCATCTAGCAGCAACGGCGTATCGGAGGCCGTCTGAAAAACCGCCCGCAGCAACTGTGCCGCCTCCGCAGCGCAACCCAAACCGCACCCGGCCACGCGTGCCGACAAATCCGTCCGCTTAAGCAATGCCGACGCCGTATCCAGCATGATTTCGGGATAGGCGGCAATCAGTGGCATGGGCAAAACAGGCTGATGAAAACCGGCCCACACCTTGCCGCAGCCGAGCATCAAGGCGGACGACGCTGCCAATACCACCGCCCCGCTCATACCCGCCGCACCGCCCAACACGGCCAGCGTGCCGAACGTACCTTTGTGGCTGTCGGCCTGACGCGGGCGGAATATTTGCGGAAACCGTTGTACGGCCTCCTCAAGCGGGAAACCTTCGGGCAATCGGTAAAAAACGTTCATGGCAATACTCCTTTACTTCGGATTTTCCGTTTTCAGACGGCCTTATTGTATGCTTTGTCGCCGTCGGATTTGCACCATCCGCATGAATTATTTTAATATTGGTCTTCTTTTACCAACTTTGCCAACGGTCGAGGCCGCCCCATGGAATCCATTATCGAACTGCGTCATCTGAAAACCCTTCTGGCGTTGGAGGAAACCGGCAGCGTTTCCCTCGCCGCGCAACGGGTATTCCTGACCCAATCCGCCCTGTCGCACCAAATCCGCACGCTGGAAAACTATTACGAAACCCCGCTTTTCGAACGCAAATCCAACCCGCTGCGCTTCACGCCTGCCGGTGCGCGGCTGTTGAAACTCGCCCGGGATTTGCTGCCCCAGGTGGCCACGGCCGAACGCGACATGGCGCAGATTATCGAAGGCGAAGCGGGCGAACTGCGGCTGGCGGTGGAATGCCACACCTGCTTCGACTGGCTGATGCCCGCCATGGGCGAATTCCGCCCGTTGTGGCCGCAGGTGGAGCTCGACATCGTATCCGGCTTTCAGGCAGACCCCGTCGGCCTGCTGCTGTCCCACCGCGCCGATTTGGCGATTGTGTCCGAAGCCGTACCGCAGGCGGGCATTGCCTACCGCCCCCTGTTTGCCTACGGCATGGTCGGCATCTGCGCCCCCGAACACCCGCTCGCAGCCAAAGAAATCTGGCAGGCGGAAGACTTTGCCGGTGAAACCCTGATTACCTACCCCGTTCCCGACGACATGCTCGACCTGCTGCGTAAAATCCTGCTGCCGCGCGGCATCAACCCGCAACGCCGCCACAGCGAGCTGACCATCGCCATCGTACAACTCGTGGCCAGCCGCCGCGGCATCGCCGCCCTGCCGTATTGGACCGTGATGCCGTATCTGGAGAAAGGCTACGTCGTCTCGCGCAAAATCACCGAAAACGGCCTGCAAAGCGAACTGTACGCCGCCATGCGGAGCGAAGACAGCGACACCGGCTACCTGGCCGACTTCTGCCAAATCGTGCGCGACCAAGGCTTCGCCACCCTGCCCGGCCTGAGCATACTGGAATAAGGCCGTCTGAAAATGCTCGAACTGCAAAACATCCGCAAACAATTCAACGGCAAAACCGTTGCCGACGGCATCAACCTCCAAGTCGCGCGCGGCAAGCTGCTCGCCATCCTCGGCCGTTCCGGCTGCGGCAAATCCACCCTGCTCAACATCGCCGCCGGACTGACCGCCCCCGACGGCGGACGCGTCCTGCTCGACGGTACGGACATCACCGCCCTGCCGCCCGAAAAACGCCGCATCTCGCTGATGTTCCAAGACTACGCCCTCCTGCCGCACCTGACCGTCCTGCAAAACACCGCCTTCGGCCTCAAAATGCGCGGCACCGCCAAACGGCAGGCGGAAGAGGCCGCCGAAGCCATGTTGGAACAAGTCGGCCTGTCGGACGAAGGACACCGCCGCCCCGACACCCTTTCCGGCGGCGAACAACAACGCGTCGCCCTGGCCCGCGCCCTGGCCGCCGAACCCAAACTGCTGCTGCTGGACGAACCCTTTTCCAGCCTCGACACCGGCCTGAGAAGCAGCCTGCGCAACCTGACCCGCGCACAGGCAGGCCGTCTGAACATCCCCGCCGTCCTCGTTACCCACGACCCCGAAGAAGCCTTCCTGATGGCCGACCGAATCGCCCTGATGGCCGACGGCCGCATCATTCAAGAAGGCAGCCCCGACGAACTGGGCGCGCATCCGAACAGCGCGGCGGCGGCCAAACTGCTCGGCTGCCGCAACGTTGGCGACACATTCTACCTGCCGCCCGACGCGCTCTTTCCCGACCCCGACGGCCCCGCCTGCCCCGTCCTCGCCCTACACCGCCTTCCCGGCGGCACGCGCGCCGAAATCGGCCACCCGCAGTTCGGCCGCATAGAAATGCCCCTGCCGCCCGGCTTCCACGGCGGCGAAATCCGCGTCAGCACAGATACAGCCCGCCTGGTACGCTTTCAAACGCCGCCGGACAAACCGGCATAAATACAGGCCGTCTGAAAACAAACGCCGCATGTTTGAGCCCCGCAGAAACCCGCAGCGTTCGTTTTCAGACGGCCTTTTGCTATACTGCCGTTTTTGACACGGAAACAGAAAGCCCCGCCATGTCCGCCCCCCGCCCCTATCCCGCCCCGAACTACCGCCAACGCCTGCAAATCGCCCTGCACTACCTGCTGCCCCAACTGGCCGTCACCCGTGCCGCAGGCTGGCTGGCCGAACGCCGCTGGGGCGTATTGACCACCTTCATCATCCGCGCCTTTGCCGCCCGCTACCGCATCAACCTCGACGAAGCGGCCCGCAGCAATCCCGCCGATTACGCCAGTTTCAACGAATTCTTCATCCGCCCGCTGAAAGACGGCGCAAGGCCGATAGACGGCGACGGGCAAAACCTCTGCCTGCCTGCCGACGGCCGCGTGAGCGAATGCGGCACCATCGAACACGGACGGCTGCTGCAGGCCAAAGGCCACAGCTTTACCGCCGCCGAACTGCTGGCAGGCGACGAAGGACTGGCCGCACGTTTTTCAGACGGCCTCTTCCTCACCACCTATCTTTCCCCGCGCGACTACCACCGCGTCCACATGCCCTGCGACGGCACTTTGCGTCGCATGATTTATGTGCCGGGCGAACTGTTTTCCGTCAATCCCTTCCTCGCCGAACACGTCCCCAACCTGTTTGCCCGCAACGAACGCCTCATCTGCCTCTTCGATACCGAATTCGGCAGCATGGTGCAGATTTTGGTCGGTGCCACCGTAACCGCCAGCATCAGTACGGTGTGGGCGGGTGTCGTCAATCCGCCGCGCACCGCCGGCGTGCGCCAATGGGACTATCCCGAATCGGGCGACGGGGCGGTCGTCCTGCGCAAAGGCAAAGAAATGGGCGCATTCCGCCTCGGTTCCACCGTCATCAACCTTTTCCCGCACGGCAGCGTCCGCTTAAACGAACGCCTGAAGGCAGGCGTGGAAACGCGGATGGGCGAAACCATGGCGCAACGGCTGTCCTAACCCGCACATCGAAATACGGAAAGGCCGTCTGAAAACCGATTTTCAGGTTTTCAGACGGCCTTTTATGCTGTTTCCTATACGGCAGACCGCATCAGCAGTGAACCAGCGTACCTTCGTTTTCACCGCAAACCACGCGTTTGAGCGCGCCTTCTTTGGCGATGCCGAACACGACGATGTTGAGCTGGCGTTCGCGGCACAGGGCGAAGGCGGTGGCATCCATGACTTTCAGTCGTTTGCTCAAAGCCTCGTCGAAAGTGATGGTTTCATAGCGGACGGCGGACGGGTCTTTTTTCGGGTCGGCAGTATACACGCCATCGACATTGGTGGCCTTCAGCATCACGTCGCAGTTCATTTCCGCGCCGCGCAGGGAAGCGGCGGTGTCGGTGGTGAAGAAGGGATTGCCGGTGCCGCCGGCGAAAATCACGACTTTACCTTCTTTCAGATACTGGATGGCTTTCGGACGGGCGTAGGTTTCGGCAATCTGCTGCATGGGCAGTGCGGATTGGACGCGGGCTTTTACGCCGGCGGATTCGAATGCGTCTTTCAAAGCCAAGGCATTCATGACAGTGGCCATCATGCCCATATAGTCGGCCGTCGCACGGTCCATGTTGTCGGCCTGCGTGGAAACGCCGCGGAAGATGTTGCCGCCGCCGATGACGATGCCGACCTGTACGCCGAGTTCGACGATTTCTTTTACCTGGCCGACAATCTGCATGATGGTTTCGCGGTTGATACCGAAGGCATCGTTGCCCATCAGGGCTTCGCCGGACAGTTTCAACAGGATTCGTTTGTATTTGGTTTGCGGGGTCATGCGGGATTCCTTTCGGCTGGGAGAACGTGGATAAACGGCGCGCATTATACGCGCCAAACCCCGGCTTTATAAACAGGTAAAGGCCGTCTGAAAGCAGGCTTTACACGATAAAGCAGCTTTCAGACGGCCTATTGTCATCCCGACGGAACGTTTAGCCGGAGAATTTCTTGAACACCAGCGTACCGTTGGTACCGCCGAAGCCGAAGGAGTTGGAGATGGCAACGTCGATTTTCGCGTCGCGCGCTTCGTTGGCGCAGTAATCCAAATCGCAGCCTGCTTCGATGTCTTGTTCGAAGATGTTGATGGTCGGCGGAGATTTTTGCTCGTGTACTGCCAACACGCTGTACACTGCTTCCACGCCGCCTGCCGCGCCGAGCAAGTGGCCGGTCATGGATTTGGTGGAATTGACGATAACTTTGCGGGCATGGTCGCCCAACGCCAGCTTGAGTGCTTTGGTCTCGTTGGCATCGCCCAGCGAGGTGGACGTGCCGTGTGCGTTGACGTAATCGACGTCTTCAGGGTTCAGTCCGGCATCTTTCAGTGCGCGGGTAACCGCCAGCGCAGGGCCTTCTTCGTTCGGAGCGGTGATGTGGTAGGCATCGGAACTCATGCCGAAACCGACGATTTCGGCATAGATTTTCGCGCCGCGTTTTTTCGCGTGTTCCAATTCTTCCAACACCAGCACACCCGCGCCTTCGCCGATAACGAAGCCGTCGCGGCCTTTGTCCCACGGACGGGAAGCGGTGGCGGGGTCGTCGTTGCGGGTGGAAAGTGCTTTCATCGCAGCAAAGCCGCCCACGCCCAAAGTGCTGATCGCGCCTTCGGCACCGCCGGCAATCATCACGTCCGCATCGCCGTATTTAATCAGTCGGGCGGAGTCGCCGATGGAGTGCGCACCGGTGGTACAGGCGGAAACCATGCCGTAGCTGGGGCCGCGGTAACCTTTGAGGATGGTTACGTGGCCGGAAATCAGGTTAATCAGCGAACCGGGAATAAAGAAGGGGTTGATTCTGCGCGCGCCGCCTTCGAGTACGGTTTTTCCGGTGGATTCGATGCTGGGCAGGCCGCCGATGCCCGAGCCGATGTTCACGCCGACACGGTCTTTGTCGAGGTTTTCCGCGTCATCCAAGCCGGAATCGCTGATGGCCTGCAGCGCGGCGGCGATGCCGTAGTGGATGAACACGTCCATGCGGCGGGCTTCTTTGCCGCTGATGTATTGGCCGATGTCGAAATCGCGCACTTCGCCGGCGATTTGGCTGTTGATGTCGGATGCGTCGAAACGGGTGATGAGGCCGATGCCGCTTTTGCCGGACAATAGGTTATTCCAAGCGGTTTGTACGTCGTTGCCGACCGGGGAAACCTGTCCGAGGCCGGTGATGACTACTCTTCTCTGACTCATAGTCTGCTCGCTGTAAAACGGGATTCGGAAGCCGGAACGCGCTTGCGGGGCGGTTTGTTCCGAGCCGCTGTTAATGAGAAACGACCCCTGTGTGCAGGCAAGCCCGCGCGCAGAGGCCGGAATAGGGCAAAGGCCGTGCTTAACCTTGGTGAGCGTTCACGTAGTCGATGGCCAATTGAACGGTAGTGATTTTTTCGGCTTCTTCGTCAGGGATTTCGCAACCGAAGGCTTCTTCCAAAGCCATAACCAGTTCTACGGTATCCAGAGAGTCTGCGCCCAGGTCGTTTTGGAAGGAAGATTCGTTTTTCACGTCGGCTTCGCTGACACCCAGTTGCTCGGCAACGATTTTCTTCACTTGTTGTTCAATGTTTGACATATTCTTTCGTCCTTAATTTAAAGCCTTGCGGCGGTGGTTAATGTAAAAACTCAAAACGGGCGCATTGTACCCGATTGATTTAGAGTTTTCCATCTAATGATGTGTTTGCCTTTCAGACGGCCTTCGGAGGCGGCCGCCGCAGGTGCGAAACGCGGGCATATTAGCATAGGCCGGATTTTGCCGACAAGGGCGTTTTCCGCTGTTTTTTCCAAGGCTTATTCTGCACCGCTGCTGTGCGCGCCCGATTACTTGCACACGGTCTCGTTTAAAAACCGCAACACCAGTGCCAATTCTTCCGCCGCTTCTTCCTGCGTGCCGTTGCCGGTATGGCCGCCACAATCGGGGGCGTAGAGCCGGGATTTAGGCGATATGCCGCGCAGTTTGGCGTAAAACTTCAAGGCGTGGGCGGGGTGTACGCGGTCGTCGGACAGGTTGGTGGTGATGAGTGCGGGCGGGTGGTTTAGGCCGTCTGAAAGGTTGTGGTAGGGGGAAAGCCTTTCCAGGTACGGGCGCATTTCGGCGTCGTTCGGGTCGCCGTATTCCTCTATCCAGCTTGCGCCGGCGGAGAGTTGCGTATAAGCCAGCATGTCGGTCAGGGGGACTTCGCACACAAGCGCGCCGAAGGCCTGCGGTTCGCGCACAAAGGCCGATGCGGTTATCAGGCCGCCGTTACTGCCGCCCTGTATGGCGATGTGCGGCGGGGAACTCAGGCCGCGTTCAGCCAAGTCGCGCACGACGGCCAGCAGGTCGTCCACGCTGCGGTGTTTGTGTTCGCGCTGGGCGGCGGTGTGCCAGCCTTTGTATTCGCCGCCGCCGCGTATGTTGGCCAAGACGAAGGTGTTGCCTTGAGCCAGCCAGTGGCGGCCGATGTTGCCCAGATAGTGCGGCAGTTCGGCCACGTCGAAGCCGCCGTAGGCGTAAACAAGCGCAGGGGTGTCGGCGCCGCTGTTTTTGCCGACGTGGAAATACGGTATTTGCGTGCCGTCTGCCGAACGCGCCCAAAGTTGCCGTACGGCGATGCCGTCTGCGTCGAATTGTTTGGGCTGGCGGCGCAGGACGCTCAGTTCGTTTACCTGCAAGTCGAGTGCGTACAGGGTCAGCGGGGTGGTGAAGTCGCTTGCGGCGATGTAGAGCAAGTCGCCGCCCCACGGCTGGTCGATCAGTTCCAACGCACCTTGCGGCAGTTCGGGCAGGGTTTGTTCCTGCCATGTTTTGCCCGTCCATTTCCATGCTTTCAGACGGCCTTTGACATTGTCGAGCAGGGAAACGGCGATAAAGCGTTTGGTGGTTTCCACGCTTTCTACCGCCTGCGCGTCGTCGGGGGCGAGCAACAGGGCGGCCTCGCCCAGTTCGCCTTTGTTGAGTTTGACCGCCACAAGCGCGCCGGCGGGGTAGCTTTTATTGGCACGATGCCACGGCTGCACAAGTTTGATTAAAAGCTGTCCGGCGATATAGCCGGCGATTTCGCAATCGGGCGGCAGTTTGAGTGCGGCGGTGCGGCCGTCTGAAAAAACTTGGTAATAGGTTTTGGTGAAAAAGCCGGCAGCAGCTTCGATTAAATCGACGGGCGAACCGAGTCCGTCCAGATAACGCCAGGCCTGCACCATCACGCCGTCTTCTTCCATGCGGAAAACCGGCAGGCCGTCTGAAAATTCCTGACCGCGCCGCAACAGCCACACTTCGCGCGGATAACCCGACGCGGTGAGCTGGCGTTCGTCCCACGCGGGGCAGACCCAGACGCTGTCCGCGTCGCGCCAGGCGATGTGGTTTTTGCCTGCGGGAAAATGAAAGCCACCTTCGACGATGCGGCGGTCGGCCAAATCGAATTCGACGGTATATGCCGCGTCGCCGCCTGCCGCACTCAGCGTCAGCAGGGCTTGCAGGGGCTGTTCGACATAGTGCGACACGCCGTCCAAATACACGTCGTCGCCCAAAATTTCATCGAAATCGGCCACGGAAAACAGGATTTCCCAATCGGGCATCCCCGCACGGTAAGACGCGGCCGAGCAGACGCGGTACACGCCTTTGGGAAACTCCTCGCTTTGATGGAAATGGTACATGCGGGCGCGGTGTTCCTGACAAAAAGGAATCTGCCTCTCGTCCTGCAACTGGGCGAAAATATCATCCCGCAGGGCGGAAAATTCGGCCGAGCCGGCAAACTGCGCCAGTGTTTCGGCATGCGCTTCGGCGGCAAAGCGGCGGGTTTCGGGGTCGTTTAAATCATGAAAGCGGGCGTAAGGGTCGTACATGGTGGAAGGCCGTCTGAAAAAAAGCGGGATTATAGCGGCAAATGTTTGTCCGGTCGGATTGGAGGCCGTCTGAAAACGGTTTTCAGACGGCCTCGATAACGTTAACGGGTTGTTTCCTGCGGCAGCAGAATACTCATCAAAACGATATTGATATAGTAGTTGCTTCTGCCTATCTTTTCTTTGTGCAGGAATCCGCCTTCTGTCAGTTCGTCCAGATATTTGGCGGCACTGGGGCGGGAAACGTTCAGCGTTTTCATCAGGAAATCGATTTTTGTGTAGGGATGATTGAACAGATGGTTTATCGGCAAGATAGGATAGGCTGCCTGAAAACCCGTTTCGGCAGAATTGCGAATTGGGATTGCAGCCCGCTACATAGCTTACTCCTTTCCGTCAGGCAAAATTCCTTTTTCTACCAAATAGTCCGCCACTTCAGCATCGCTTTTTACCTTGTCAAATTCGCTTAAATAACGGTGAGGGTTCTTGTGGTCGTATTCGGTGATGGTTGTCAGGAATTGGGAAAAATCGCGGTTTTTTTCGGCCAATTCATACATCACTGCATAATCCATTTGCTTTTTATATTTCGCGGGCGACAGGATTTCGCTTTGGCTGAGGTTGGCCGCGTCCAGCAGAATGATGCCGATGCCGAAACTTTGGCTGAGTTTCTGCAAGGCTTCACGGAACTCGCCGTCCTGCGGCACGGACAATGCCACCAAATAGCCTTCGTTCGCCCAGCTGGAATTGCTGACTGCTTGGAAAAAGTATTCTTTGTAATTGCCGAAATCCAAATGTTTTTTTATCTCGAACGAGAAAATCTTAATTGGCAGGCGGTCGAACTTTCTCATCCAGGCTTGTAGGCTGCTGTGTTCGTAGTCGGCATATTCGAACTGAACACCCACCATGAGACCTTTGCAAAATCCCCCCAAAATCC
>NZ_KV790834.1:0-3879 GCF_001807735.1 Neisseria sp. HMSC31F04
GAAGCCGGCTTCGGCTTTAAAACCGCCAGCAAAGAGCAAAACCAACACTACCGCCAAAGCCAGCAAAGCAGCCTGAAAGCTGGCGGCGACATCAATATCCGCAGCCGCGAGGGCGACATTACCGTCCAAGGCAGCAACATTACTGCGGGCGACACCATGCCGACTTCTTCCAGACGCCGCTGCTCTTGGGTGGCGTGGTTGGCAATCTTGTCTTTGGAAAGCCCCGACAATGTGCCACCGATCAGGATTTTGCTGTCACTGTTACGCCATTCTCCGCCTTCGGCTTTCAGGTCGCCGCCAATCAAGATTTCGCCCGGACGGCTTTCTACGATACGTTGGCGGTAACGGTTCAGGCTGTATTGGTAGCGGCGTACCGCCGATACGTCGGAGCGTTCGAATTTGCGTTCGGTACTGCCGCTTTTCTGTCTGCCCTGCTCGTTGAAACGGAAGACCAGATTGGTTCGGTATTGGCTCATGTTGCCGTCTTCGCCGTCAATGTAGCGTTCGGGCTCGCCGGCAAAGGTGTAGGCAATTTGGCGGCGGCTGTCGGCCAAATATTCTTCGGTGCGCAAACCGGCGTTCAGGTTGTCCAGTTTTTGAACGGCAATCTGCCCGCCTCCGGCTGCTTCAATCCTTGCGCCGCGGTTTTCCAGGCGCTCGGCCCTGCCTTCGGCCTGATGGCGCTCGTTCAAACGGCCGCCGATATGGATTTCGCCTTCGCTGCTGATCAGGCTGGAGGCGCTGCCGGTTTGTACTTGGCCGTTTTCAATCTGGCCAAAGCCGCTGCCGGTGTTGCTTATGCTGCGCATGCCGATGTCCAGCCGCTCTCGTGCGGCAATGACGGGGGCTTGGTTTTTGCCGTCTGCGCTTGCTTCTTCGCGGTTGTTCAGGCCGCCGCCGCCCAGGGCGAGACGGCTGCCGTAGATGCGGCCGCTGCCGATGTTGTTCAGGGCAGTCGCGGCATCAATGCGGGTCAGGCCGTTGCTGTTGATCAGGCCGCGGTTGTCCACGGTGTCGGCGCCAATACGGGTATTGCTGCCGGAAACCAGTTTGCCTTCGGCGCGGTTGTCGATATGGCGGGCGCGGATGTTCAGTGCCTGACCGCCGGCCATGCGGTGGCGGTTGCGGATGCTGCCGCCGCTTTCGATGCTGAGTGTGCGGCCGGCTTCGATGCCGCTGCTGCTGTCAAAGTCGGCGCTGAGTTTGAGAGCGGCGTCGCGGCCGGCGGCCAGGGTGCCGCTGCCGTCCAGCCGGTTGGCCGTCAGTTCGAGATCTTGGCCGGCCAGAATGCTGCCGCTGCTGCTGGCAATATCGCCGGCAGCCAGTTTCAGGCTGCCGGCAGTGGTGATTTCGCCTTGTTGGTTGTTCAGACCGTCTGAAAGGCGGATGTCGCTGAGGGTATTGCTGCGGATGACGCTTTGGCGGTTGTCGAGTCGGGTGCCGTCCAGTTTCAGGCTGCCTGCTGCCAGGGCGCCGCCGCGGTTGTCGGTGTGGCGGCTGCTAATGTCGGCGCTGCGGGCGAGGATGGTGCCTTGGCGGTTGTCGAAACGGCCGCCTTCTGTTTTCAGGCTGCCGAGGGTCAAATGGCCGCTGTTGGCCAGCTCGCTGCCGACGCTTAGCGCGGTGCGCCCGCCCGCTTCGATGGTGCCGCTGTTGTCTAAACGGCCGGAGACGCTGATGCGGCCGTCGGCAGGAGCGGGAACTTGGGTGTGGCCGCCGTGACTGTTGCCGCCGTTGCCGTTGTTGCCGCCGCTGTTGCCGTTGTTACCGCTGTTTACGCCGTTGTTACCGCTGCCGTTTCCGCCGTTGCTGCTGTTGCTTTCCGGCAGGCCGATGCGGCCGCTGTTGGCCAGGCGGGCGGTATCGACGGTGAGATTCTGACTGCCGCTTTGGCTGATGCGGCCGCTGTTGTCCAATACGGGGGCGGCGATGTCGAGACGGCCGCCGTCGATTTGGCCGCTGTTGTCAATCCGGGCGCTGCGGATGCGGTTTTCTGAGGTGCTGAGAATGCGGCCGCTGTTGTTCAGGCTGCTTTTGCTGTCGATGCTGCTGGTGCCGTGGGCATACAGGGTGCCGCTGTTGTCGGTTTGGCCGGCGTTAAGACGCAGGGCGCCGCCTTCTTGGGCGGCAACCGTGCCGCTGTTGGCCAGCTGTCCGTCGGCGCTGAGGGTCACGCCGCCGGCACCGGCGTAAATCTTGCCGGCATTGCGGATGCCGCTGCCGGCATCGGCGGCAATCAGGGTGATTTTGCCGGCATACATGCCGCCCAGGGCGCCGGTGTCGATGGCAAAGACGGGGGCGGATGATGACGGGGCGCGGGGTGCGGCGGCGTCTTTCAGGCTGCCTGCGGCGTCGGTTTTACCCACCACCGCATTAATCACAAGACAACCGCTACCAAGATTGGGAAAACCACGAGCGCAAAAAGTCCGGCCTAACCGGCAGCCTGAAAAACGGCGTGGCGATGGCCGGTCAGCCGAGTATCTGGCCGGACAATACGACGACGGCAAGACCGCCATCGACCCGATAAGCGGAAAATTCAATCCCAACCTTTTGCCCGAGCACATCAAAGAAGAGATCAAAGCGCAGACCGGGGCGATTGCTTCGGTGGTGGGTGCGGCGGGAGGCAGCCTGAACGGCACCAACGGCGCAAACACCAATGCCCTGTTCAACGCACAGGTAGGGGGTGTGCTTGGGCAGAATGCGGTGGAGAATAATGCTTTAGAAACAGCATGGGACATTTTGAACATTGGCATAGGGGTAACATCCATGACATATAACATTAAAGAAGGTAATTATGGTTCTGCTGCAATTGATGGGCTTGGTCTTGTTTATGATGGCGTTGCAACAGCAATACCTTTTCTCCCAGGAGGAGCTTCTGCCGGACTTAAAGCTTACCGCGCAGGAAATAGTATAAAAAAATCAATAAATATCGGTCATGATGTTACTAAAATTTCTAATGCGGCTAATAAGGCAGCAAAAAATGCCAATACAGCCTCGCATGCAGCAAAAGAAGGTACAAAAATTCATAAAGAAACTGCCAGACTACTTAAAGAGGAAAATGGAAAGGCGTCTAAATTGTCTTCATCTGCCCAGAGTTATTTTAAAGGTGCTAATAAATCAACTGGAAAACAACCCGATACAAGTTGGCCAGGAACGAATATATGGACTGATTTAACAACAGCAAAAGAATGGAATAAACACGTTAAAAAATATGGTTCAAATTTTGGAGAAGGAATCCCAATTCTATATGAACGTGGGAAAGGTATTATTAATTCACACAAGTTAAAGTCAGGTGTTGGAGTCACAGCTCAGGGGGTGCGAGAAATACATAATAAAGCAAAAGAACTATATGACCAAACAAGAAAGGATAGATGATGGGTTACCATATTAGGATAATAAATACCAGCAAAAAAATTTCAGACGAAAATAAAATATTAAAAAACAAGGAGAACTTGTCAATATTTTTAAGAGAAAAATTTAATTATCATGAAGGTTGCAACGAGATGGGTGAAGTATATTTTTATGACCCAAACGATGAGGAAAGCATTCTTTTTTATGATGGGGAAGAATTGCTTGCAATTACCACAAGCAATGATCTACTATCATCAATGATAAAAATTGCAAGGTCGTTTAAGGATGGTTCCAGAGTTGTTGGTGATGAAAATGAGACTTACAAGGATATAAATAATGCATATCTACATGAGGATGATTATGAGCAGACGCAACAAAAAGAAGATAACTACATTAAAAAAATTAAGGACGCCATTATTCCAATAATAGTTCCTATTTTACTTGGGATAATTGCATTAATATTAAAAATATTAAAAATTAATTAATCTTAAAGCAAAGCCGACGACCGCACCCGCGCCCTGCAGGGTC
>NZ_KV790835.1:0-12772 GCF_001807735.1 Neisseria sp. HMSC31F04
CTGAGGAAAAGGAATTTTGCAAAGGTCTCTTTTGGTTTGGTTTTCAGACGGCCTGTCTAAATAAGCCGTTTGAACATAGCCGTTAATGGGGCGGTAACGGTAGCTTGTTTTAAAAAGATTTTTGACGCTTAGGAGTTTATAGGAGCACACACAAGAAAAATATGCATAGAAAGCGTAGCCCGAGACAGCAAAATAAGGGGAAAAGGCTGGCTGAAAGAGTGAAAGTGCATACTACTTTGGAAGTATCGGGCAAGGGCGGGAAAATGCGTTGCGTTTGTTTTCTTGAAAATGAGGAAGGTCGTGAAAAGAGCCGGCATCATGGCCATAAAAAGGCCATAAAATTGAAAACGCGTATGTAAATAAGGTGGTCTGCCAGGCAGCAGTGATTTTTTAAGGCAGGCTTCGATTACCGCATTGATTGACCCAGGCAAGAACCGCATCGCTATCTGCGGGCAATTCTCCGCCCTGTCCGCCCGAAAAACTTCTCCAGTCCGGCAGGTATTTGCTGTGCAAGGTGGTCAAAACGGGAATGCCGCAACTGACAGCGGCAAGGTATTCCGACAACAAGCCGCGGTTATCAATTTCGGCATGGCCAAATTTATTGATTACCACCAAATCCACACCTTCCTCTATGGCTTCACGAATCACCGAGCCGGCAGTTGCCAATGCGCCGGAGTCCAGTTTACAGCCGTCCGCATGGCGGCCGAGATTTTGGAAGATGGGAAAGCGCCGGCCGTCTGCAACTGAAGCCAGTTCCGAATTGCAGTGCCTGCCGTTGTCATCTATCGGATTCAGTAGGCCGGCTACACGCCATCCGTTTTGTTGCAACTGACGGACGGCTTGCCATAATGCTGTTATCGCAGCGTCGCCTTCATCGGCGTACACCACGGCAGCAATGGCATAGTCTGATCGTTGTTCCATATGGTTTGACATCAATATGCTTTCAAAGGTTGTGGTAAGGCATCTCTGGAATCGGAGGACACTCTCCTGTTATTAGAGTCCTGGGGTAAATCATGCGATGCTGTTATAAATGATAAAACGTTAGAATCTTTTGGGGCTATTGTCCGTAGGTACTAGTCGAGAAATGAGGACTGATGCAGTTGTTATCGAAAATAATAAGGAATGCACAAAGTTTGGCAAGTAAAAGGCCGTCTGAAACGGATTTCCTGCTTTCAGACGGCCTCTTGTCAAATAGTACGGGATTCCGGGGAAAAGCTATCCTTGCCTATGGCACATTAGGCATATTGTTCCATTAGGGCGATAACCGGTTTCAAACTTTGGTCATCGGAAAAATAAGTCTTCATAAAATCCAATAGCGACATATTTGCATTCTTGACAGGGTGATACACATCTGCACCTTTGTCCAACATGGCTTTTAAAACGTCCAGTCTGTCGGGGATGCCGCCTATCATGGCCAAAGGAATTCCTTGGTCGGCATAGGTTTCAATGTTCGGATCCGCTCCGGCCTCCAGCAGCACCATGGCCGCATCCCCGTTTTCTGCCCGCATCGCGTAATGCAGCGGCGTCATACCGTAGATGTCTTGGGCGTTTACGGGAACGCCTTTGTTTATGTAAAACCGTATAGTTTCAGGTGATGACGGATTCCAAATATTAGCCCTATGCAGGCTATTCCATTTTTCGGGCTCACTGACCCTTAAAGGATCCAGTTTTCCTTCTTCCACCATTTTTTTCAGAAAGTCGGTATCTCCATACCGATTTGCTATCACAATTAACATACCTAAATCATTTTGATATTCAAGCTGTTTCTGCCTATAAATTTCCAAATCATTTATCATTTATTTACTCCTTGATTTTAATAAATTATTTATGTTCTTGCCTATGGCACATCAGGCATATTGCTCCATTAGGGCAATAATTGGTTTCAAACTTTGGTCATCGGAAAAATAAGTCTTCATAAAATCCAATAGCGACATATTTGCATTCTTGACAGGGTGATACACATCTGCACCTTTGTCCAACATGGCTTTTAAAACGTCCAGTCTGTCGGGGATGCCGCCTATCATGGCCAAAGGAATTCCTTGGTCGGCATAGGTTTCGATGTTCGGATCCGCTCCGGCCTCCAGCAGTACCATGGCCGCATCTCCGTTTTCTGCTCGCATTGCGTAATGCAGCGGCGTCATGCCGTAGATGTCTTGGGCGTTTAAAAGAGTTTCTTTAATAATTCTTCCGTTTTCTTGAATTAGGATTATATTAGTAAGCAAAAGGCCGTCTGAAACGATAATTTTCAGACGGCCTGTATTTATGCTTGGGTTGTACTTCAACAAAAAGCACAGCTGTCGATGTGAAAGCTGACTTTTATGGAAATAAATAACCTATTTCATTGAAAAATGGTTTTAGTGGTTGCATTCGCGCAGTGCTTCGGCTGCTTGTTCGTCGGCATGGTAGCTGGAGCGTACCATTGCGCCGCAAGCGGCGTTGGTAAAGCCTTTGGCGTATGCTTCACGTTCAAATTGTTTGAACATATCGGGGGTAACATAGCGCAAAACGGGTAGATGGCCGTCTGAAGGCTGCAGATATTGGCCGATGGTAATCATTTCGATATTGTGCGCCCTCATGTCATCCATGATTTCGCGTATTTCATCGTCTGTTTCGCCCAAGCCGACCATGATGCCGGATTTGGTTGGAATGTGCGGCATCATTTCTTTGTAGCGGCGTAGAAGTTCGAGCGAGTGTTTGTAATCCGCGCCCGGCCGTGCCTGTTTGTAGAGGCGCGGGTGTGTTTCGAGGTTGTGGTTCATTACGTCGGGCGGGGTTTGCGCCAAAATTTTTAATGCAATGTCTAGGCGGCCGCGGAAATCAGGTACTAGGATTTCGATTTTGGTAGTGGGGCTGGCTTCTCGGATGGCGGTAATGCAGTCTGCAAAGTGTTGTGCACCTCCGTCGCGCAGGTCGTCTCGGTCTACCGATGTGATGACGACGTAGCGCAGTTTCATGGCGCGGACGGAGTTGGCTAAGTTTTGCGGTTCTTCGGGATCGAGCGGGTTTGGTCTGCCGTGTCCAACGGCGCAGAAGGGGCAGCGGCGCGTACACATGTCGCCCATAATCATGAAGGTGGCCGTGCCTTTGCTGAAGCATTCGCTGATGTTGGGGCAGGCGGCCTCCTCGCAGACGGTATGCATTTTTTGTTCGCGCAGGATGTCTTTGATTTCGAAAAATTTCTTTGGATTCGGCAGTTTGGCGCGTATCCATTCCGGTTTTTTCAGTTTTTCTTCCAGCGGAACGACTTTGATCGGGATGCGGGCGGTTTTTGATGCGCCGGTGTGTTTGACGCCTTGCCGGTTGTCGAGAGGGTTTGTTTCTGTAGTCATTCGTGTGGTGCTTTCGTTTTCAGACGGCCTTCCAAATAGCCCGTCAGTTTTTCTGCTACTTCGCCGAAGGACGGAGCAGGGCGGACGTGTTCGGCGATTTGTGTCATTTCCAAACCGGCGTAGCCGCAGGGGTTGATGTGGGTGAAAGGGCTCAGGTCCATGTCGATATTGAGGGCCAGGCCGTGGTAAACCGAGCCGTTTTTTATCCGTAGGCCGAGGGAGGCGATTTTTTTGCCTTGCACATATACGCCGGGGCGTTGCGGGTCGGCGTTGGCGGTGATGCCGTAGTCGGACAGGGTATCGATGATGCTGTTTTCCAGCGCGGATACGATGTTGCGGACGGAGGTTTTACGCCGCTTGAAATCTATCATGGTATAGACCACCAGTTGGCCGGGGCCGTGATAGGTGATTTGCCCGCCACGGTCGATTTGGACGACGGGTATGTCGTCGCGTATCAGCAGGTGTTCGGGTTTGCCGGCCAAGCCTTGGGTAAAGACTGGGTTGTGTTCTACCACCCACAGTTCGTCTTCGGTATCGGCGGTGCGCCTGTCGTTGAAGCGTTTCATTTCTTCGAACACGGGTGCGTAGTCGCGCCGGCCGAGTTGTACGGTCTTCATTACAGTACGACTTTCACCATCGGATGGGCAGTCAGGGCGCGGTAGATGTTGTCGAGATGTTCCTGGCTTCCGACATTTACCGGCATGGTGATGCTTTGATAATTGCCGCTGCTGCTATCGCGTATAGTCATGTGGCCGTGTTCGGCATCAGGGGCGTGCTGTTGCACGGTTTCCAGCACTTTGGCGGGAAAGTCGGGGTGTTTGTCACCCATAATTTTAATCGGAAAATTACACGGAAATTCGATGAGGCTTTGTTTTTTTTCAGTCATTTTTAGTTCCTTGCTGGTTTTCAGACGGTCTGTAAGTAATGGAAGGCCATCTGAAAAATAACGGTGCGTATTCTAGCGCAATCGGCGTTTGAAGTCTGCCTTAAATAAGTTTCAGACGGCCTAAATTCAAGCCTTGAAAAAATAAGGTACAGCCCAATTTCCCGCCCTTAGATTCGTAAAGGAAGCAAAAACTATGGCTAAAACCCAATTCTCCGATGATTACCGTGCACTGGCTTTATTACCGTTGCGCGATGTGGTGGTATACCCCCATATGGTTCTGCCGCTGTTTGTCGGCCGCGCCAAATCGATTGCCGCACTGGAGCAGGCAATGGAAAACGACGAGCCGGTTTTTTTGCTCGCGCAAAAAAATCCGAATGATGAAGAACCTAAAGCCGACAGCCTGCACAAAATGGGGACGGTGGCCAATGTCCTGCAGGTGTTGAAACTTCCTGACGGCACAGTAAAGGTGTTGGTGGAAGGTATCCGCCGCGCCCGTGCGCTGACGGTGGAAAACGCCGGCGATTATTTTTTCGCCCATGTGGAAGAAGTTGAAGAAGTTTCCCAGCCGGATCGGGATATGGAGGCATTGCGCCGCACGTTGTTGAATGAATTCGACCAGTTTGCCAAGCTGAACAAAAAGATTCCGGCGGAAGTGTTGGGCACGATTTCCGGAATTGAGGACAACGGCCGTCTGACCGACACCATTGCTGCCCATTTGCAGTTGAAATTGGAGTCGCGCCAAGTGGTTTTGGATAAGGTCGATGTGGCCGAACGGATGGAATTCCTGCTCGGCCAGCTTGATGCCGAACTCGATATTCTGCAGGTGGAAAAACGTATCCGCGGCCGTGTGAAGCGGCAAATGGAAAAATCCCAGCGCGAGTATTACTTGAACGAGCAGGTTAAAGCCATCCATAAGGAATTGGGCGAGGAAGACGAACGTGCCGAGCTGGACAAGCTGGAAGCCGACATCAAAGCCGCAGGCATGAGCAAAGAAGCTGAAGACAAGGCTTTGTCGGAATTGAAAAAATTGAAAATGATGCCGCCGATGTCGGCGGAATCGACAGTGGTACGGAACTATATCGACACCCTGCTGGAATTGCCGTGGAAGAAAAAGACCCGCGTGATTAAAGATATTGCCAAGGCCGATTTGGTGCTGAATGCCGACCATTACGGCTTGGAAAAAGTGAAAGAGCGCATCTTGGAATATCTGGCTGTGCAAAAGCGCAGCGACAAACTCAAAGGCCCGATTTTGTGTTTGGTCGGCCCTCCGGGTGTCGGTAAAACCTCGCTCGGCCACTCAATTGCCAAAGCGACGGGCAGGAAGTATATCCGCATGGCTTTGGGCGGCGTAAAGGATGAAAGCGAAATCCGCGGCCACCGCCGTACCTATATCGGTTCGATGCCGGGCAAAATCATTCAGGGCATGATTAAGGCCGGAGTGAAAAACCCGTTGTTCCTGCTCGATGAAATCGACAAACTCGGCAATGATTTCCGCGGCGATCCTGCCAGCGCGCTGCTGGAAGTCCTCGATCCCGAGCAAAATCATTCGTTTGCCGATCATTTTGTCGAAGTCGATTACGATTTGAGCGATGTGCTTTTTATCGCCACTTCAAACAGCATGAATATTCCGCCGGCCTTGCTCGACCGTATGGAAATCATTCGTTTGTCGGGTTACACAGAAGATGAAAAAATCAGTATTGCCATGCAGTATCTGGTTCCCAAGCAAATGGAGCGCAACGGTGTGCGCGAAGGCGAAATACGGATTGAGGAAGATGCCGTGCGCGACATCGTGCGCTATTACACCCGTGAAGCAGGCGTACGGTCTCTGGACAGGGAAATCGCCAAAATTTGCCGCAAAGGTGTAATGGCCGCACAATTGGCGGAAGACGCACAGAAAACGAAAACGCGCAAAAGCAAACCAAAGGCCATAGTCGTCAATGCTGAAAATTTGTCTGATTATCTCGGTGTGCGCCATTACGATTTCGGTGTGGCCGAAAGTGAAAATCGGGTCGGACAGGTTACCGGCCTGGCATGGACGGAAGTGGGAGGCGAATTACTGACCATCGAAGCAGTGGCTTTGAAAGGCAAAGGCAATATTGTTCGCACGGGCAAACTGGGCGATGTGATGCAGGAATCGATTACCGCCGCGTGGAGTGTCGTTCGCTCTCGTGCAGACGGATTAGGGCTGGCCGCCGATTTTTATGAAAAACACGACATCCATATCCATGTTCCCGAAGGTGCAACCCCGAAAGATGGGCCCAGCGCGGGCATAGGCATGACTTTGGCCATGGTTTCCGCATTCACCAATATTCCCGTGCGCGCCGATGTGGCCATGACCGGGGAGATTACACTGCGTGGCGAAGTGCTGCCCATCGGCGGTTTGAAGGAAAAACTGTTGGCGGCTTTGCGCGGCGGTATCAAACATGTTTTGATACCGCAGGGCAATGTGAAGGACCTGGAAGAAATTCCGGACAATGTAAAGGAAGGTCTGACGATTCATCCGGTGAAATGGATAGACGAAGTTTTGGCGTTGGGTTTGGAATACCAGCCCGAAACAGCTGAAAACGCCGATAACGGACAAGTGGGCGGTTCAAAGCCAAAGTCAAGTGCAAAAGTCCGTAGACACTGAGTCTGATTGTATTGTGTTGCAAAAGGCACCGGCGGCGGGCAATTTGGCTGAAAAAGCCCCCCGTTTATGCCTTTTGCCTTGACACGGCAAATTCAGCCTTGTTATAAAGGCGCGCCATAAGCAATCCGCATTCCAAAGCAGGGTTTATTTTGGAATCCTTTATTTTTTAGACGACAGAAAGGGACTTAACCGTGAACAAGTCTGAATTGATCGAAGCAATGGCTCAAGAAGCCGACATTTCTAAAGCTGCAGCCGCCAAAGCATTGGACGGTATGGTCAATGCCATTACCGAAGCCCTGAAAAAAGGCGATACCGTAACTTTGGTCGGTTTCGGTTCTTTCTACGTGGGCGAGCGTGCGGAGCGTCAAGGCCGCAATCCTAAAACCGGCGAGCCGCTGACCATTGCTGCAGCCAAAACGCCAAAATTCCGTGCCGGCAAATCTTTGAAAGATGCCCTGTAATTTGGTTTGGAAACAATAAAAGGCCGTCTGAAAATTTCAGACGGCCTTTTATTACCTATATCATTGATGCGGAGTTTGAGCCTGCTGAGACAGCCGTCCTGCCGTGCCGTAAGCCAAGACTTCAACCGTACCGACCGCACCTCCTTGCTGCGGCTGGTGGATATTGCCTAAAGAGGCCGTTTCCAATTTGAAGTTCAACACGGCATTTGCCCCTTTCGCTGCGGCCTGTTCTTTTAGACGCAGTACGGCTTCGCGCCGTGCGCGGTCGAGCAAGGTTTCGTAGCTGCGGATATTGCCGCCGAAAAAATTGCGGAACGCTGCCAGCATACGGCGGAAATAATCGCTGGAAACGACGACTCCCGCGTAAACCAATTCCCCGCTGCTAAAGTCCTGCGGCGGTTTTTTTACGGCAATCACCATAATATGCCGCAGCGCAGCTTCCCGCGCCTCGATATCGGCATAATGCTTCCGCTCAATATGGCGGCCGGTGAAATAAGTGATAATCAGCAGCCAAACCGGCCACAGGTACACCAGCAACAGGATGACGGAGAACCCATCGTTGTCGTTCGACATCGCCGCCTCCTATTCCAAAACCACAGCCGTACCGTAGGCAAAGATTTCGGCAGCCCCTGCCGCTACGGATGCGGTGGAAAAGCGCACATTTACCACGGCATTGGCCCCGGCCTGACGCGCCTGTTCGATCATACGGGCAATCGCCTCATCACGGGCTTCGTTTAAAAGCTCGGTGTAACCTTTCAGTTCGCCGCCAACCAGGTTTTTCAAGCCGGCCATAAAATCGCGTCCGACGTGTTTGGCGCGAACGGTCGAACCCTGGACCAATCCCAAATGGCGGACGACGTTGCGGCCGGGAACGGTTTCAATATTGCTCAATAACATCATATTTTCCTTTTCATTATGTTCGTATTTCATACGGGCTGCCGTTGCAGAAACCTGCGGTGGTTCCGTTTTGGATAACGGCTGCGCATCATATCATTTCCGTTAGCGTCCAAACAATTCGGCCACCATCCTTGCTTCTTCTTCCGTATAGGCTTCTCCGTTGAGTTTGGTGCTGAGGGCGAATTCCCCGCTCAAATGCTGCTTGCCACAGGCTTCCCGCCAGCCCTGCAAACGTTCTTGGTCGGTTGTTTTGTTTTTCAGACGGCCTATTGCCCGGGCTGCCTCTTGTTTTTTCGATTCCATCATTCTATTCCCGTATCCGATGAATGGGTTTCCATCATAAACCTGTTTTTTCCGACTGTTCCAAATTGTTATCGAAACTTATGAAAATAGTTTTTGACAAATATTCCAATAAAAATAAGCGAATATTAAATTTTACAATTAGCATGATTGCAATAAGCGAAACCTGTCGATAAAATACTAGATATGGTATTAAAAACGTATAAAAAATACTATATCTAGTATTTGAGTTATGAAAATGTTGAAATTCACAATCGAGCAAATCGTATGGCAGGAAGTGCCGAGCGAAGTGTCGCTGGCGTTTTTGTTTTCAGGCTGTCCGCTGCGCTGCAAGGGCTGCCACAGTGCCGATGCGTGGAAAGAGGGTATCGGCACGGAATTGACCGAGGATTATTTGAGAGGTCGTCTGAAACGCTATCGCGGGCTGATTAGCTGCGTGTTGTTTATGGGCGGGGAATGGCAGCCGGAAGCCTTGCAGAAAATGTTGGGCATCGTGACGCAGGCGGGTTTGAAAGCCTGTTTGTACACCGGTTTGGAGCGTGAGGAGCTGGAAGCGGTTTCAGACGGCATCCTGCCTTATCTGACGTATCTGAAAACCGGTCGCTGGCAGATGGAGCTGGGCGGCTTAGACAGCCTGACGACCAATCAGAAGTTTATCGATTTGCGCACGGGTGAGGTGTTGAACCGCTTGTTTATCAAAGACAAACCCGCGCCCAAAATCATCCCGATTACGACTCAGCCGCAGGCGGCCGCTTTTCAGACGGCCTGAGGCTTTTTATCCAACCCACACAGGAGGACTTAACATGATTCGGCTGCATCCCGAACAGTTAAACGGCAAACTGCAATTCATGCACGACTACATCAGCGCGCAAAACGCGGCGGACGGTTCGAAAATGGACGCCAACGCCAACGTTACCCAGAAAAACATCGCCACAATGGAAGCGGAAATCATGAAAGACTTTTTCGTGCAGATTAACCGCGCCCAAGTGTCGCGCAAAATCGCCGAAATTTTCGACCAATCCGTCGCCGACGAATACATCCGCCAGATTGAGGCACATGAGATTTATGTGCACGACGAAACCAGCCTCAAGCCTTATTGTGTGTCGGTTACGCTGTATCCCTTCCTGCTCGACGGCTTAAGCAAACTCGGCGGCGAATCTAAAGCGCCGCAACATTTGGCTTCGTTTTGCGGCTCGTTTATCAACCTTGTGTTTGCCATCAGCGCGCAGTTTGCCGGCGCGGTGGCTACGGTAGAATTTCTGACTTATTTCGACTACTTCGCCCGCAAAGACTACGGCGACGATTATTTGGAAACCCACGGCAAAGAAATCGCCAACCATATGCAGCAGGTGGTGTACAGCATCAACCAGCCCGCCGCCGCGCGCGGCTATCAGAGCGTTTTTTGGAATATTTCCGTTTACGATCAATACTATTTCGACGCGATGTTCGGCGATTTCGTCTTCCCCGATTTCAGCAAACCGGTGTGGGCGAGCGTGGCGAAGCTGCAAAACTTCTTCCTCAAATGGTTCAATCAGGAGCGCACCAAAGCCGTTTTGACCTTCCCTGTAGTTACCGCCGCGATGCTGACTGACGGAGGCAAATGCAAAGACACCGTGTTCGCCGACGAAATGGCGAAAGAGTTGGCGGAAGGCAATTCCTTCTTCGTCTATCTTTCCGACAATCCCGACTCGTTGGCTTCCTGCTGCCGCCTGCGTAACGCCATCGAAGACCGCACCTTCAGTTACACACTCGGCGCGGGCGGCGTGGCGACCGGTTCCATCAACGTCATCACCATCAATATGAACCGATTGGAGCAAGACGGGCGCGACCTTGCCGCCGAAGTGGCCAAAATCCACAAATACCAATACGCCTACCGCAAACTGATGGAAGAATACCAAGCCGCCGGAATGTTGCCCGTTTACGATGCAGGCTTCATCACGCTGGACAAACAGTTCCTCACCATCGGCATCAACGGCATGGCGGAAGCCGCCGAATCGCAAGGCATCAAGGTCGGCTACAACGACGATTACATCAACTTCGTCCAAGGTCGTCTGAAAACCATATTCGAAGCCAACCAAGCCGCCAGCAAACACTACGGCGTGAAGTTCAATACCGAGTTTGTCCCCGCCGAAAACCTCGGCGTGAAAAACGCCAAATGGGACAAAGCCGACGGCTACAAAGTCAGCCGCGAATGCTACAACTCCTATTTCTACGTCGTCGAAGACGAAGAAATCAACGCGCTCGACAAATTCCTGCTGCACGGTAAAGAACTGGTGGATTGGCTCGACGGCGGCTCCGCGCTGCACTTGAATCTTGACGAAGCCCTGCCCGAATCCGGTTACCGCTCGCTCTTGGACATCGCCGCACAAACCGGCTGCAACTACTTCTGCGTGAACGTGCGCATCACCATCTGCAACGAATGCGGCCATATCGACAAACGCACCTTGCACGCTTGTTCCGCCTGCAGTTCGCACGACATCGACTACGGCACCCGCGTCATCGGCTACCTGAAGCGCGTATCCGCCTTCAATAGCGGACGGCGCAAAGAACACGCGCTACGGCATTACCACCGCAAAGCGGCTTGATGGCTGAACGTTAAAAGCAGTTGCAAAAAATAGGGACGGGGCTGTCCGGGATGACTCGGGCAGCCTCAAAGTTTATCGAAAACAGCGGCAAGAAGCCCTATCCCCACCATTCGGAGCGGCAGGGGAACGGAATACGGCATTCTGCAAAATTCCAACAGCATCCAGTGTGAGAAAGGGAGCGGGTAGGGCGGTTTGAAAAAAATCTTATCTTCCTGATTGGCAGTGCTGTTATCATCCGACCTTTTTACCGTCGGATTGCATCCGGCCGGGTTTTCCATTGCCAGCAGGGTAAAATATATGAGACACAAACGCCAACGCCATGAAAAAATCATCCGTTTGGTGCGGGAGCGCAGTTTTATGCCGGTAGAGGCTTTAGCCTCCGAATTGGATGTTACGCCGCAAACCATACGCCGCGACATCGGCGAACTGTGCGCAGACGGCCTGCTGCAACGCTATCACGGCGGGGCGACTTTGGGTGATGCCGCGCTGAACGACACCTACCTGCTGCAAAAAAAACGGCAGCAGAATGAAAAAGCCCATATCGCCGATTTGATTGCGGCAGAAATTCCCGACGGCTCCAGCCTGTTTATGAGCATCGGGGCAACCATAGAAGCCGTGGCGGCGGCCTTGATTAAAAATCACCGCAACCTGCGCATCATCACCAACAACATCCATGTAGCCGCCTTGGCATCCGGCCGCAGCGACTACACCGTCATCATCACATCGGGCGTGGTCCGGCCGGTGGACGGCGGCATTACGGGCGTGGCGACGGTGGATTTCATCAACCAGTTTAAAGCCGATTATGCCATTCTCGGTTCGTCGTCCATCGAAGCCGACGGCTCGCTGCTGGATTTTGATTTTAAAGAAGTCAGCGTGATGCAGGCCATGATGCAGAACGCGCGGACACGTTATCTCTCGGTCGAACACAATCAAACCGGCCGTACCGCCTTGGTGCGCGTGGCCGCCATCACGGAGTTTGACAAGGTGTTTTCCGACCGGCCGCTGCCCGCCGCCGTGGAAAAACAATTGCAGGACGGCGGCATTCCCTTTTATTCCGCAGAAAGATGAGGCCGTCTGAAATGAAAGAAAAAAACTATTGCCGGTTTTGCTGATTGCCGCAGCGGCGGTTGCCTTGTACTTTTTCGACGGACAAGGCGGGCAAATACCGTTTAATCCACCTGCCTCCCCGACACAACCCGCATCTTCCATCCAGGCTTCATCCTCCGGCAGCGACAGCCGCCTTCAGACGGCCTTCGAAAGGCGCGAAAGCGATTTTCAAATCGAAGGACGGGGCGTGGTGGCAAAGGTTTTACCGGACGACAATAAAGGTTCGCGGCACCAGCGGTTTATCCTACGCTTAAACAGCGGGCAGACTGTTTTGGTGGCGCACAATATCGACTTGGCTCCCAAAATCAAAGGGCTGAAAAAAGGCGACGAGGTTGCTTTTTACGGCGAATACGAATGGAGCGGACAGGGCGGCGTCATCCATTGGACACACCGCGACCCCCAGGGCAGGCACCCCGACGGTTGGTTGAAGCATGAAGGAGAGGTTTACCATTAATCGCCCCAACGGCGGATATACGGAAAGGCCGTCTGAAAAACCGCAATCAAGGGCGGTGGTTTTTCAGACGGCCTTTCATATGACCGATAAAGCTTATAGTGGATTAAATTTAAATCAGGACAAG
>NZ_KV790835.1:12792-41424 GCF_001807735.1 Neisseria sp. HMSC31F04
CCGTACTGGTTTAAATTTAATCCACTATAAAACCGGCAAGGCGGAGAAATGCAGCCGAACAAGTAAACCTTTTATGGCGGCTGTCCGCTTTCAGACGGCCTCTGCAAAGCGCAGCAGGGCTTCGCGGTTGGACGGTGAGAATGCCAGTTCTGCCGCCGCCGCCGCCGGCAGCCAGCGGTATGCCGTATGTTCCGACAATGCCAGCGGGCTTTCGCGCGGGATGCGGGCGGAAAAAAGATGTTCCGTGTTATGCGTTACACCGTCGGCATAGCGGTGTCGCCAGTGCGGGTAGATTTCGTAAACCGTGCTGTAGTGCCAATCGTGTAAATCGTCGGGCGGGAGGCGGATACCGGTTTCTTCCGCCACTTCGCGCAAGGCGGCCTGTGTCGGTGTTTCGCCCGCTTCCAAACTGCCGGTAACCGATTGCCAGAAG
This sequence comes from Neisseria sp. HMSC31F04, assembly GCF_001807735.1. Lineage (NCBI taxonomy): Bacteria > Pseudomonadati > Pseudomonadota > Betaproteobacteria > Neisseriales > Neisseriaceae > Neisseria > Neisseria sp. HMSC31F04. The sequence goes on from NZ_KV790835.1 coordinate 13,226, forward strand.
CCGGGCCGGTCGGCACGTTCAAGCAGCAGGGCACAGCCGCAGCCGTCATGCAAAACCACCAATACCGAAACAGGCCGTTTCGGCGTTTTCTTCTTTTCAGACGGCATCTTGTCCGCCTTCCTCTGCCATGGGTTCGTGTGAACGGGTATCGGCGGCGGCCTGTTTTGCTGCGGCGGAAAGTTTTGCCTGATCGGGCAGTATCGGGGCTTCGTTCAGAATCCGTACTTCGCGCTGAGGGAAGGGGAAGGAGATGCCTTCTTCGTTAAAACGCTGCCAGATTTCGAGCAGGATGGCGGAAAAAAGGCCGAGAAAACCGTTTTCGGGATCTTTCACCCAAAAGCCCAGCCGCAAATCGATACCGTCCGAACCGAAGCCGATTAAATAGGCTTTCGGCGGATTTTCGCCCGTATCGATACGCTCCTGGCGCGAAGCCGCTTCAATCATAATCTCCATGGCACGCGCAATGTCCGAATCGTAAGAAACCTGGATGTTGAGGTTTTGATTCAGGGCTTTCGTGGTATAGGATTCGTTAATCACCATATCGGTGATGAAGGTTTCGTTCGGAATCAGTGCCTCGGGTCCTGCGGGGCTGCGGAGAACGACGAAGCGGGAAGTGATTTTGGTGACATAGCCTGTGAAGTTATTGACCGTCAACCGGTCGCCCGGGCGGATGGAGCGGTCGCCCAAAATCAAAAAGCCCGATATGTAGTTGCTGGCGACTTTCTGCAGGCCGAAACCGATACCGACACCGAGCGCGCCGCCGAATACCGACAATACGGTCAAATCGATTCCCACCAGCGGCAGGGCGATTAGCACCGATAAAACGACCAGCACGACGCGAACAATGTTCGACAGCATAATGCGCAAACTCAAATCGAGACGGGTATTCGCCATCAACCGGGTTTGCAAGAATCTGGCCAGCCACATGGCGAAAATCAGGATGATGCCTATCCACAAAGTACCCGTGCTGATGCTCCACAAACTGAGCTTTGACGAGCCGACGGAGAAGGTTAAAGATTTCATCCAGTTGATGATGATGTCGTCGATGCCCGAAATCCACAGCAGGAAAAATACCCACAATACCGCCGACAAAGTACGTTCCAAGCGGTCGCTCCACGGCTTTGCGGGCAAGGCGGCATGAAATACGGCCAAAGTAATCCGAATTGCAATCATCCAGTTGGCGGCCAGCAGCAACAGGCGGAGCCATACGGAGGAGAAACCGGCGAAGTTCCATGCCGACAACGCAATAATGGCGGAAAACCACATCAGCACAGGCCAAAGAATCCGTTTGCCGATGTGCTTGAGCAAACCGAGGTAGGTGGGCGTTTTCCACGTGTAGCGTTTCAACAGCCACTCAGACAGCCACCACATGGCTGCTGCCAGGGCAATAACGATGCCTGCCTCGATCCAGCCGGAAGTTTGTCGGAAACTGCGTTCCAGCAGGGCGGACGTGAATTCGGAAGGGGCGAACAGCTGACTGAAAAAATCAGCCCAATGCTCGGAAAGGGCGGCAATTTTGAGAAGGATGGGGGGTGTGTGCGGAAACATTATCATTTGCGGTCTGAAAAAACGGACAGGGGTAAATTATAAGGCAAATTGTGCCCGAATACCGATTTGTGAAATAATGCGCTGCTTGTCCAAACATGGAAATCAATATGTCTCTGCAACCAATCGAAATCATTGAAGAAATCCTCGGTGCTTATGCCGAAGACGGCAGCGCGATGCGCTGCGACGAAATTCACGCCTATCTGACGGCCCTTATATCCGGCCCCGATGAAATAGCGGACGATGCCGATGCCGTCATTGATGCCGTAATCGGTGATGCCGCCATCGATGCGGCGCAACGCGAACGCATCAAAGAAACCGTTTTACAGTGGGCGGAGGAATTAAAGCGGAATTTGAAAGACAAACAGCTCCCAGAATTGCCGTTGTATGAAGATGAAAACGGCGAACCCGACTATTTTTCCTGGTGCAACGCCTATCTTTATGCGTTGGACAATACGCCGACAGATTGGTTTGCCGAAAGTGCCGATGAAGAATTTGAAGATCTGTTTTACCCGATTATGGCTTTGGGCGGCATTTACGATGAGGACGATATCTTGTCCAATCTGAGCCGGCAGGAAATTAACGGATTGCAAAACGAAGTCCCTTACGCCGTACGCGATATTTTTGCCTATTGGCAGGCAGTCATCAACAAACCGCAAACCATCCGCCGAGAAGGTGAAAAAATCGGCCGCAACGACCCTTGCCCTTGCGAGAGCGGTAAAAAATACAAGGCTTGCTGCGGTAAGTAAATAGAAGCGGATTCTTAAAGCAGCGGCCAATCTGGCTATGCCGTCATATTTTGTTGATAAAAAACTGCACCTTTCGGCCTGGGATAACTCCGGCTTCAAGGTGCAGTTTGTTGTTTTCAGACGGCCTGTCTCTTTTACAGTATCTGGAATACGTTCTTAGAAACGGTAATTTACGCCCAAGCGGAAATCTCGGCCGGTTTCCGGCAGGGAAGAACCGTTAACCGAGCTGCTCCGTTGGCTGTGCGGTTTATAGAGTTTGTTGCCGACGTTATTGACGGATAAGTTGATGTTCAAATCATCTTTGCCCGTCGGTTTCCAGTTGGCGTAAATATCGTTTACGCCGTAACCCGGGCGGTTGACATTGCTGCCGCCGGATCCGCGTTGGTCAGTGTTGGTGGCATAACTTGAACGTTGCACGTATCGTCCGCGCCAGCCGAGTTCGAGATTCGGGTTGTCAAACCGATAGGAGAGGCCGGCAGTCCAAGTCCTGCCCATTGGAATAGCCGTAACGATAGAGTCGAGGCTTGCGCCATCCAATTTCGGTTTGTTATACGCGACACCGACCCGCGCCGTCAAACCGGACATACTGTAAGCGGTGCTTGCTTCGTAACCGCTGTTTTTCAATTTGCCGCCGTTATAGTAGATGCCGTTGCGAACAGCCTGAATATCTTTGATTTCCTGGTTGAAATATGAGGCATTGACAGACAAGGCCTGATTCAGATTGTATTTGATGCCGACTTCCGCATTACGGGATTTTTCGGCTTTCAGGTTATCGGCAGCACGGCGGACGCTTCCTCCCGACAGGGCGACTTCGGTCAGACGCGGGCTTCGGGTGGCATAGTTCAAACTGGCATTGACGGATAATTGAGGTGTGATGTCGTAAATCGCACCGATACTGGGATTGATATTACTGCCGGTTATTTTACGGCCGTCTGAAAAAGTGACGCCGAAATGGTCGTAGCGCAAGCCGGTGGTCAGCGTTACGGGTTCTATATCCCAAATTCCTTCCAAATAAAGTCCGGTATCGGTTTTTTTCTCGTTGCTCGCACCGTTGCCTAATTCTTTCGGGATGGCTTTTTGATGCCGCCAGTTAAAGCCGTATTTCAAGGTATGCTTGTCGAACAGGCGGCTGTCGAGATTCACGTTTGCCCCTGTCGTGCGGAGTTTTGCATCCAGTTCATATTGGTGCCCCGATGCTTCGTCCCGCGTTACATTCTTCAAATAAACGTTGGCCTTGGCTTTACTGATGAATCCTATATCGGCACCGCGGTATTCGAGATTGGTGGTGTTTTGGGTCAGCGTGCGGTAGCGGGGGGCGTTGTTGTCCGTATTGGGTTCGCAGGTTCCATCCGGGCGGTAGATGATGGGGCCGTTCCGGCCACGTGTTTTACATGATTGGGAAAAATCAAATTCTTCACGCAAAGCCCGTGTGCCGTAGGTTTTCTCCTGCCGATGGCTCAAAATCAAACGGTGGTTTTCATTAAAGTTGTAACTGATTTTTCCTAACAAGCCCCGCTGACCGAGTGCGCTGTTATGCACGGTTTCACTACCATCCAGGCCTTTATAGCCTTTACCCGGCTTATAGTCCCGTTTATTGACCCAATTGGCGGCAAATAAGGCATCAAAACCGCCGGCTTGTCCGTAAACCGAGAATCCTTGACTGTGTCCTTTATTGCTTGAAACCCCGGCATTCAGTTTGAAACCGATATTTTGCCCCTCACGCAGCAAATCTTTGGCATCTACCGTCTCCGCCACGATTGCCCCGCTGGTTGCCCCGATGCCTGCCGACGCCGAGCCGGTGCCTTTTTGTACGCCGATTACTTTTACCAATGCCGGGTCAAACAAGAATCTGCCGTTATGGTGGAACAATTGGGTATCCGAATATGTATTATCTACTTTAACGTCAATCTGATCCTGCCCCATGCCCCGGATGGTCATCCATTGCGAAGTGCCGTTTCCCCCGCCGAAACTGACTGACGGTTCGTTGAATAAAACGTCTTTCATGTCGGTGGCCGTGGTTTCGTCCAATTTTTGTGTGCGGATACGGTGAGTAGATAAATCAGAGCCTTTGACGGTAACGCTGGGTAATGCATCATGCGTTTCCGTTGTGGATTCGACATTGTTTGCATGGGCGAAACTGCTGCTTAATGCCAAGGTTATAAGGCTGAGGGAGAATTGGGAGGGGAAGGCAATTTTCATAGACATTGTGATGATTCCTCAGATGGGTTGCAAATAAAAGTTAAAAAAAAAATTGCATAATTTTTTATGCCCATTCATTATAAATGATATTTGTTATTTATTGTATTTTTGTGTGAATAATAATGCCTCATTCAGGCTGAATACGAATGTTGAATAAATATAAGCAGGCTGCTAAAACGGTAAAAAAGAGTTCTATCATAAAGGCAAAGAGAGGGAGGAATGTAGTTAATTGAGGAGAAGCATCTGTTTTAAATAACGAAATTTTTGCGAATGCCTTTATCCTTATCGCCGGAAGCAAGCCGTTATGTTCTGCTTACACTCATCAAACACGTATGTGGAAACGCCGATGAAAAATAAGGCCGTCTGAATTTTCAGACGGCCTGGAGTTTGAGGGGTGTTGCTATTGATTCTTACGGTTAGCCAGTGCGGCTTTGATAAAGGCGGTGAACAACGGATGGCCTTTGCGCGGGTTGGAGGTGAACTCGGGGTGGAACTGGCAGGCGAAGAACCAAGGGTGGTTCGGCAGTTCGATGGTTTCAACCAAGCGTTCGCGTCCGGCAGATACGCCGCCGATGACCAAGCCCGCCTTCTCCAGCGCGGGAACATAGTTGTTATTGACTTCGTAGCGGTGGCGGTGGCGCTCGCGAATCAGTTCGCTGCCGTAGATTTTGGCGGCGAGGCTGCCTGCTTTCAATTCGACCTCTTGCGCGCCCAATCGCATGGTGCCGCCCAAATCGGCGGATTCGTCGCGGGTTTCGACGCTGCCGTCGGCGGTTTGCCATTCGTCAATCAGGGCGACGACCGGAGATTCGGTTTTGATGTCGAACTCGGTGGAGTTGGCATTTTTCATTCCTGCTACATCGCGTGCGTATTCGATGAGGGCAATCTGCATGCCTAGGCAAATGCCGAGATAGGGAATGTTGTTTTCACGCGCATAACGGGCAGATGCGATTTTTCCTTCCACGCCGCGCACGCCGAAACCGCCGGGAACCAATATGGCATCGAATTCTTTCAGACGGCCTATACCGTCTTTTTCTATGCTTTCACTGTCGATATAGTCGATTTTCACGTCGGTTTGTGTGTGTATGCCTGCGTGCCTTAACGCTTCGATCAGCGATTTGTAGGATTCGGTCAAATCGACGTATTTGCCGACCATGGCGATTTTGACGGTGTGTTTCGGATTTTTGATGGCATGGACGATTTTTTTCCACGCGGTCAAATCAGCCTGTTGCACGTTAAGCTGCAACTGCTCGGTAATGATGTTGTCGATGCCTTGGTCGTGCAGCATTTCGGGGCATTCGTAGATGCTGTCCACGTCGTAGCTGCCGACAATCGCGCGCTCTTCCACGTTGCAGAACAAGGCGATTTTGCGGCGTTCGTCCGCGGGCATGGTTCTGTCCATGCGGCAAATCAGGATGTCGGGCTGCAAACCGATGCTCAACATTTCTTTAACGGTATGCTGGGTCGGCTTGGTTTTGATTTCGCCGGCGGCGGCGATGTAGGGAACGTAGCTCAAGTGGGCAAACAAAGTGTTGTTGCGTCCCAACTGGCTGCGCATCTGACGGATGGCTTCCAAAAACGGCAGCGATTCGATATCGCCGACCGTGCCGCCGATTTCGACGATGGCCACATCGTAACCTGCCGCGCCTTCGTGGATGCGGCGTTTGATTTCGTCGGTAATGTGCGGGATGACTTGAACCGTGCCGCCGAGGTAGTCGCCGCGGCGTTCTTTGGCGATAACGTTTTCGTACACCTGCCCCGTGCTGAAGCTGTTGCGGCGGGTCATGGTGGCGTTGATGAAACGTTCGTAGTGTCCCAAGTCGAGGTCGGTTTCCGCGCCGTCGTCTGTAACGAACACTTCGCCGTGCTGGAACGGACTCATGGTGCCGGGGTCGACGTTGATATAAGGGTCGAGCTTGAGCATGGTCACGTTCAGACCGCGCGATTCAAGGATGGCGGCAATAGAAGCGGCGGCGATACCTTTTCCGAGTGAAGATACGACGCCGCCGGTTACGAAAATAAATTTAGTCATGATGCTGTACCAGTATTGGAATGCGTGATTTTAACCAATCCGATAGCCTGCCGCAATACGGAAGGCCGTCTGAAAACCGGGTAGGGCTATTCAGACGGCCTTGTTTTTTACACTACATTATTTCTTTTTCTTTTGCGGCGGCAAATCGGTGCAAGTGCCGTTGGCCACTTCCGCCGCCATGCCGATGCTTTCGCCCAAGGTGGGGTGCGGATGGATGGTTTTGCCGATGTCGGTTGCATCGCAGCCCATTTCGATGGCCAGGCAGATTTCGCCGATCATATCGCCCGCGTGCGTACCGACGATACCACCGCCGATAATCAGGCCGCTTTCCGCGTCGAAAATCAGCTTGGTGAAGCCTTCGTCGCGGCCGTTGGCAATGGCGCGGCCGCTGGCAGCCCACGGGAATACGGCTTTGGTGATTTTGATGCCGTCGCGTTTGGCGATTTCTTCGGTAACGCCCACCCAAGCCACTTCGGGGTCGGTATAGGCCACGCCCGGAATCACGCGTGCGTCGAAGTAGGCTTTGTGGCCGGCACAGTTTTCGGCAGCCACATGGCCTTCGTGTACGGCTTTGTGCGCCAGCATGGGTTGGCCGACTACGTCGCCGATAGCGTAGATGTGCGGCACATTGGTGCGCATTTGTTTGTCCACTTCGATGAAGCCGCGTTCGGTAACGGCCACACCGGCTTTTTCGGCAGAGCAGAGTTTGCCGTTCGGCGCGCGGCCGGCAGCCACCAGCACCAAGTCGTAGCGTTGCGGCTCTTTCGGTGCTTTTTCGCCTTCAAAGGTTACGTAGATGCCGTCTTTTTTGGCTTCCACGGCCACGGTTTTGGTATTGGTCATGATGTTGTCGAAGCGGTGGGCGTTCATTTTCTCCCACACTTTCACCAAGTCGCGGTCTGCGCCCTGCATCAGGCCGTCCATCATTTCCACTACATCCAGGCGTGCGCCCAGCGTGCTGTACACGGTACCCATTTCCAGGCCGATGATGCCGCCGCCGATGACCAGCATTTTTTCAGGCAGTTTGCCGCCGTTTTGACGCAGCTCAAGCGCACCGGTGCTGTCCACAATACGTGGGTCTTCGGGGATGAAGGGCAGTTTCACCACGCGGCTGCCCACGGCGATGATACAGTTTTTGAAGGCAACGGTTTTTTTCGCGCCGGTTGCGGTGGCTTGTTCGTATTGTGCGGATTCGGTGAGCGATACTTCAATGTGGTTCGCGCCCACGAATTGGCCGTTACCTTGGATGATGTCCACTTTGCGTGCTTTGGCCATGCCTGCCAGGCCGCTGGTGAGTTTGGCGACGACTTTTTCTTTGTAGCCGCGCAGTTCGTCCACGTTGATTTCGGGTTCGCCGAATTTGATGCCGTTTTTCACCAAGTGTTTCACTTCGTCAATCACGGCGGCGTTGTGCAGCAGCGCTTTGGACGGAATACAGCCCACGTTCAGGCACACGCCGCCCAAGGTGCTGTATTGCTCGATGATGGCGGTTTTCAGGCCTTCGTCGGCTGCTGCAAATGCGGCGGAATAACCGCCCGGGCCGCCGCCCAATACCACCACGTCGTATTCGGCATCGGCAGAACCGGCAAATTGCGCCGCCTGCGGTGCGGGCGCAGCGGCTTTGGGTGTTTCTTGGGCAGGAGCGGGGGCTGCAGCGGCTTTCGGTGCTTCGGCAGCGGCAGACGCACCGGCGGCTTCGATAACGGCAATCACGCCGCCTTCGGAAATTTTGTCGCCTACTTTGACTTTCACTTCTTTTACCACGCCTGCGGCTTCGGCAGGAACGTCCATGGTGGCTTTGTCGGTTTCCAATGTAATCAGGGTGTCATCTACGGCGACAGTATCGCCCGCTTTGATTTCAACGGCGATGATGTCCACGTTTTCGTGGCCGCCGATATCGGGTACTTTTAATTCGATCAAACTCATTTCAAACCTTTCGCGGACAGGCCGGTGTTTTTAGACGGCCTGCCGAATTCGATATTAAAAACTGGTTATGAAGGCAAATAATCCCAACACGATGCCCGGCGCGTTGGCGATGGCCACCGGCAGGTCGCGCGGTTTTTTGAATAATCCGTAAGCTACCCACAACGTACAGTTTATCGCCGCAGCCAAAGGTTGCCATGGCGAGCCTTTGTGTCCGGCCAGGTTGGCCTGAATCTGCGGGATGTAGGCCACATACATACACACGGCGGTGATGGTGGCGACAACAGACAGGATGCGGATTTGTTTTTCGTTCATTGATATTCCAATTTTAAAAGGGGGAAGGCCGTCTGAAACCGCCGGATTCGCGTTTTCAGACGGCCTTTTGCATCAAGAACCGTCCGAAATGCTTACAGCGTGATGCGGCGGAAATCTTTCAGCAGATTGGCCAAGAACACGGTAAAGCGCATGCCGGCCGCACCGTCGATAACGCGGTGGTCGAACGACAGCGACAGCGGGCACATCAGGCGCGGCTCAAACTCTTTGCCGTTCCAAACCGGTTTGATTTGGGATTTGCACACGCCCAAAATGGCCACTTCGGGAGCATTTACAATCGGCGTAAAGCCGGTGCCGCCGATGCCGCCCAAGCTGGAAATGGTAAAGCACGCGCCCTGCATTTCCTGCGGTTTGAGTTTGCCTTCACGGGCTTTCTTGCTCAGCTCGGTCAATTCTTGGCTGATTTCTTTCAGGCCTTTTTTATCCACATCTTTAATCACCGGTACAACCAGGCCGTTCGGCGTGTCGGCGGCAAAACCGATGTGGAAGTATTTTTTCAATACCAGGTTATCGCCGTCCAAAGACGAATTGAATTCGGGGAATTGTTTCAGCGCGCTGACGGAAGCCTTGATGATAAAGGCCAACGGCGACAGTTTCACGCCTTCGCGTTCCCATTCCTTGTTCAACTGTTTGCGGAATTCTTCCAAATCGGTCATGTCCGCTTCTTCGTTTACGGTAACGTGCGGAATCATCACCCAGTTGCGCGACAGGTTTTGGCCGGAAATTTTCTTGATTCGGCTCAACTCTTTCACTTCCACTTCACCGAATTTGGCAAAGTCCACCTTCGGCCACGGCAGCAAATCTAAACCGCCGCCCAAAGACGCACCGGCTGCTGCAGGCGCACCTTTGCCCGCACCGCCCTGTAATGCGGCTTTGACGAAGGCTTTGATGTCGTCGCCTACAATGCGGCCTTTCAGGCCTGTGCCTTTTACCAAACCCAAATCCACACCCAATTCGCGTGCCAGTTTGCGGGCGGAGGGGCCGGCATGGGCTTTGGCAAATGCCGCTTCGTTTACCGGCGTGCTCCCGAACGCTGCCACGGGGGCGGCGACAGGTGCGGGCGCAGAAACAGGTGCTGCCGCAGGGGCGGGGGCGGCGGTCGCTTTCGGGGCTTCGGCCGCAGGGGCTGGGGCAGCCGCAGCAGAACCGGCGGTTTCCACTTCGATAATCGGCGCGCCTTCGGATACTTTGTCGCCTACTTTCACCAGCACGGCTTTCACTACGCCGGCAGCGGTACAAGGGACGTCCATGGTGGCTTTATCGGTTTCCAGCGTAATCAGGGTGTCGTCAACGGAAACAGTGTCGCCGACTTTGATTTCAACGGCGATGATGTCCACGTTTTCATGGCCGCCGATGTCGGGAACGGCAACAACTTCCACCCCGCCGGCAGCGGCGGGGGCGGCAGCGGGTGCTGGAGCCGTAGCGGCGGCAGGGGCTTCGGCAACAGGTGCGGCGGGCGCATCAGCTGCAGTGGCAGATTCCACCAGCAGGATGACGCTGCCTTCGGACACTTTGTCGCCCACTTTGACTTTGACTTCCTTAACCACACCGGCCGCATCGGCAGGCACGTCCATGGTGGCTTTGTCGGTTTCCAGCGTAATCAGGGTGTCGTCCACGGCAATGGTGTCGCCGGCTTTGACTTCTACGGCGATGATGTCCACGTTTTCATGACCGCCGATATCGGGTACTTTGATTTCTACGATGCTCATTGAGCCTTCCTTTTGTATCTTGTGATGCCGTCTGAAAATAAGAAGCCTTTTTCAGACGGCCTGATTGATTCCTTTTCAGACGGCCGTCCAATCAATGTCAGGCCGTCTGAAAGCCGCTTAACGTTTCCAGCTTGGCGCGGTATCGGTTTTAACACCGTATTTCTCAATCGCTTGCTGAACCGTTTCCTTACCGATTTTGCCCTGGTCGGCCAAGGCGCTGAGCGCGGTAACCGCGATATTGTAGCGGTCCACTTCGAAGAACGAGCGCAGGTTGGCGCGGCTGTCGGAGCGGCCGAAACCGTCCGTACCCAACACATGATAATCATTGGGGATATACGCACGGATGCGGTCGGCGAAACTGCGGACATAATCCGTGGCGGCGACCACCGGGCCTTCGTGGCCTTGCAGTTGGCTGGTAACGAACGGCAGTTTGTTCTCTTCCAGCGGGTGCAGGCGGTTGTAGCGTTCCACTTCGATGGCGTCGCGGTGCAGCAGGTTGAAGGACGGGCAGGACCAAACGTCCGCATCGACACCGAAATCTTGTTTCAACAGGTCGGCAGCAGCAAGCACTTCTTGGAAAATCGTACCCGAACCCATCAGCTGAACTTTTTTGCCGCCTTTTTCACCGGCTTTGAAGAGATACATACCTTTCAGGATTTCTTCTTCGATGCCTTCGCGTTGCGGCAGGGCGGGATGGGTGTAGTTCTCGTTCATCAGTGTGATGTAGAAGAAAACGTCTTCGTTGTCCACATACATCCGTTGCAGGCCGCTGTGAACAATCACCGCCACTTCATAAGAGAAAGTCGGGTCGTAGGAGACGCAGGTCGGAATCAGGTCGGCCTGAACATGGCTGTGGCCGTCTTCGTGCTGCAAACCTTCGCCGTTCAGCGTCGTCCGGCCGGCAGTGCCGCCCAGCAGGAAGCCGCGCGCATGCATATCGCCTGCCGCCCAGGCCAAATCGCCGACACGCTGGAAGCCGAACATAGAATAATAAATATAGAACGGAATCATGGCGAAACGGTTGTTCGCATAACTGGTCGAAGCCGCAATCCAGTCGGCCATCGCACCCGGTTCGTTGATGCCTTCCTGCAAAATCTGACCGTCTACCGATTCCTTATAGAACATCAGCTGGTCTTTATCCTGCGGCGTGTACTGCTGGCCTTTCGGATTCCAGATGCCGTATTGGCGGAACATGCCTTCCATACCGAAGGTACGGCTTTCGTCAGGTACAATCGGTACGATACGTTTGCCGATTTGCTTGTCTTTCAACAGAGTGGCCAACACGCGGACAAATGCCATTGTGGTTGAAAATTCGCGGTCGCCGCTGGATTGCAGTTGTGCGTCGAAATCGGCCAAAGCGGGAATCGGCAATGCTTCGTTGTTCGGGTTGCGCTGCGGCAGATAACCGCCCAAGGCGTTGCGACGCTCGCGCAGATATTTCATCTCTTCGCTGTCTTCCGCAAAACGGATGTAAGGCAGGTCGCCGCTCTCGATTTGCTCGTCGGTTACCTTGATGCCGAAGCGGTCGCGGAACTGCTTCAACGAAGCCTTGTCCATTTTTTTCGCCTGGTGGGCGACGTTTTGCGCTTCGCCGGATTGGCCCATGCCGTAGCCTTTAATGGTTTTGGCCAGAATCACGGTCGGACGGCCGTCCGCATTATTCACCGCTTCATAATAAGCCGCATATACTTTGTGCGGGTCGTGGCCGCCGCGGTTCAATGCCCAGATTTCGTCATCGGACATATTGGCCACCAAGGCTTTCAACTCGGGCGTGTTGAAGAAATGTTCGCGGACATATGCACCGTCTTTGGATTTATAAGTCTGGTAGTCGCCGTCCAGACATTCGTTCATGCGATTTTTCAGTGCGTTGTTGGTGTCGCGTGCCAGCAGTGCGTCCCAACGGCTACCCCAAATCACTTTCAATACATTCCAGCCGGCACCGCGGAAGTTACCTTCCAATTCCTGAATAATTTTGCCGTTGCCGCGAACCGGGCCGTCCAAACGCTGCAGGTTACAGTTGATGACGAAAATCAGGTTGTCCAAGCCTTCGCGTGCCGCCAATGCGATTGCGCCTTGGCTTTCCGGCTCGTCCATTTCACCGTCGCCGCAGAATACCCAAACTTTGCGGCCTTTGGTTTTACTCAAACCGCGTGAATCCAGATATTTCAGGAAGCGCGCCTGATAAATCGCCATCAGCGGACCCAAGCCCATCGATACAGTCGGGAACTGCCAGAAGTCGGGCAGCAGGTGCGGGTGAGGGTAAGACGGCAGGCCGTTACCGCCGACTTCCTGACGGAAATTATCCAATTGTTCGTCTGTCAGACGGCCTTCCACATAGGCGCGGGCATAGATGCCGGGGGCAGAGTGGCCTTGTACGAATACCAAATCGCCTTCTTCGCCTTCGCCTTTGGCGCGCCAGAAGTGGTTGAAGCCGACATCATACAAAGTGGCAGCAGATTGGAAGGAGGCGATATGGCCGCCCAGTTCCAAATCTTTTTTGCCCGCGCGCAGTACCATGGCAGCCGCATTCCAGCGGATGATGGAGCGGATGCGGTGTTCCAGCTCGTGATTGCCGGGCGATTTCTGCTCTTTGCCTACCGGAATCGTATTCAAATAGGCGGTAGTCGCGTCAAACGGCATGTGGATGCCGCGGCGGCGGGTGTATTTCACCAGATTTTCCAGCAGGAAATGCGCTCGCTCGGTGCCTTCGTTTTCCAGCACGGAGCTTAAGGCATCTAACCATTCCTGAGTTTCAATCGGATCGATGTCGTTAATTTGGTTGGACATGGATAATCCCTTCAGTGGAGAGTTACGGAACACGGCACAACGCCGCGATGTTGAGTTTGCGGACATGGAGGCCGTCTGAAATTTTCCCTAACGGCCGAAAGACGGACGAAAAGGGGGGTAATTGAAGTAATATGTATAGCTTTCAAAAGCTTGTTAAACAAAGTTTTTGAAACGGTTGTAAAGCGTTTTTTAGCGATACATTTTCGCGCCGAAATGCTATCAGTTATCGGCAGGGCTTGCAAACCGTCATGGGCCATATTTGTGCGGAATCAAAAAAGCATACCGCAGCAAAGAGGGTATTTTTTCTTTTTCAAACTTCCGATAGCTGAAATACAGTCCGGTTATTGTTCGATAAAGAATAAATAAATCAAAAAAGAAAATTTACCGCCGATGCGCTAAAGATGCTTTCAGACGGCCTTTTAAGGTTAAAAAAAGTAAAGAGTCAGTCTGTCGACTCATCTGTTTTCCGCTGCCGCTTGAGTAGGATGAGGACTGCGCCGTCATTATTTTTATGCGGTTCGGCGTAGGCCAAAACGTCGGGATGCATCATCAGCCAACGGCGGACCAGGTTTTTTAACTTTGGCTGATATCCGGAGGAACCCAATCCGCTGCCATGGATAATTTCCCCGCATACCCCCCGCCGTTGGACGAAAGCAATAAATTCGTTCAATACCTGTTGGGCTTCTTCTTGTGTGTAGCCGTGCAGGTCGACATCGGCAACAACGGGGTAATAGCCGCTTTGCAGGCGTTTGATGTCGTTTTGACCGCGTCCGTTTTTGCTGAATGAAGAGGGGATGTCGAGCCATTGCCCGTCCCCGATATAAAAGTAGCCGTCTTCCAAAGATTTTCCATCGTCTTTGGGGCGCGGTTTGATAGGGGATAAATCGCGCGGTTGCTCATAACGGCCGCTGCCGCTTTTCAGGGGTTTGACATCGGCCATTATGGCCGAAAAATCTATTTGCTTATTTTGTTCGCTTTGCACCGCCTGCTGTTTTGCGACCTGTTTTTCCGCTGTTTTCCGCGCCTGTTTTCCAAGGTCTTTTAAAATGGCTTGAAAATCGTTGTTTGAATTCATGGGGATGGTTTTAAGTGAAAGTTGATGACTGTATGGGGTCGTTTTTTGTTTTTCAAAAAGGCCGTCTGAAAACATATGCCGGGATACGGACAATGGTTTTCAGACGGCCTCTACTATATGCTTATTTGACTGTCTGCATCAATGATGGATGGCTTGTTCCATTGCTAGCCTCTCTTGCCGTTCCGCCTCGGCAGCCTCACGTTCGCGTCGGGTGGTCTGACGCATCATATACCAGTTCATGATGATAACCAAAGTACCGACGATTGCAATGATGATGGTGGCCAACACGTTCATTTGCGGATCAAGTCCGAGTTTGATTTTGGAGAAAATCACTTGCGGCAGGGTGGATGAGCCGGGACCGGACAAGAACGAGGTAATCACCAAATCATCCAGCGACAAGGTAACGCCGAGCAGGAAGCCGGAAACTATGGCCGGCATAATCAGCGGCAGGGTAATCACGAAAAAAATCTTCAGCGGGCGCGCACCCAGATCCATAGCCGCTTCTTCCAAAGACTGGTCAAGCTCGGCCAGACGGGCACGGATGACAACGGTAATGTAAGCCATACATAGGGTGGCATGGCCGAGGAAAATGGTAAAAAAGCCGTTGCCGAACGAAGAAGTGTTTCCGAAAATGCCTTGCAGCATGGTTTGCACTTGGATAATCAGCAGCAGCATCGACAGGCCGGTAATCACGTCGGGCATAACCATGGGTGCCGATACCATGCCGGCAAACAAGGTGCTGCCGCGGAAACGTTTAATCCGAGCCAATGCATAACCGGCTAAAGTACCGAGTACTGTGGCGGCCAAGGAGGAGACAACGGCTATGCGGAGCGACAGCCATGCGGCCTCCAAGATTTGGTCGTTATTCAGCAGCTTGGCATACCATTTGGTGGAAAAACCGCCCCAGATGGTAACGAGCTTCGAATCGTTGAAGGAGTAGACTACCAATACAATCAAAGGGATGTAGAGAAAAGCCAGGCCGAGGAAAAGCATAGCTTTTAAAAACCAAGACAATTTCTGTTTGTTAGCCATTTTTCCCTCCTTCTTCCAATTGGCGGTTTTCATAACGGTGATAGAAGGTAATCGGCACGACCAGCAACAGCACCATAACCACAGCCAAAGCGGAGGCTAAAGGCCAGTTATTCTGCTCAAAGAAAGTCATCCATAATACTTTGCCAATCATGAGGTTATCCGATCCGCCAACCAAGTCCGGAATAACGAACTCACCCACAGCCGGAACGAAAACCAACATCGATCCTGCGACGATGCCGGTTTTCGACAGGGGCAGGGTAATGGAGAAGAAGGTTTTAATCGGGCCGGCACCCAAGTCGGAAGCGGCTTCCAGCAACCTGCCATCGAGTTTGATCAGTTGGGTGTAAAGCGGCAGGATCATAAACGGCAGGTAGGCATAAACCATCACCAGCTGGAGTGAAAAGGAGTTGTAGAACATATTCAGCGGTTCGTCGATGATGTCGTACTTGATCAGCAGGTGGTTAATGATGCCGTTAGAAGTAAGCAACCCCATCCAAGCGTAAACACGCAGCAGGAAGGAAGTCCAGAAAGGCAGCATAATCGCCAGCAGCAGGCCGTTCCGGTAGGCCGGTTTGGCACGCGAAATGGCATAAGCCATCGGATAGCCGAGCAAAAGGCAGATCAGGGTGGTAACGAAGGCTGTCTTCAGCGACGACCAATAGGTTCGCAGATACATATTGCTATCGCCGTCGGCAGGCGACAGTCCCAGCATTTGCGACAGTGTACCGCCGAAATTTTGCAAGATTTCTTTATAATTCTGCATAACGATATGCAGAGTCTGCTTGCCTGTTTCCGGATCGGTTACAAATAAATCGGTATACGGCGGGATTTTAATATCCTGCTCGGCGAAGCTGATTTTCAGGACGATGAAAAAAGGTATTAAAAACAGCAGCAGCAACCAAACATATGGGATGCCGATAACCAATTTCCGTCCCGGACGCAGACGGCGTTTGATATTGACGGACATTTCAGACGGCCTCCTAGCGGGTTAGGGGGGTAGGCTGGTTTTCCGGCCAGTCGAGATACACTTCATCACCCCAAGTAGGCGGCGTAATGTTACGCACATACCAGTAAGGGGCAGGTACTTGGCTTTTGATGATGCGGCCGCTCTGCATTTGTACGTGATAAATCGCGAAGCTACCTAAATACGCAATTTCTTTTACTGTGCCTTTCGCCCAGTTGTGGGTATCGCGGTGCGCGGGTTTTTCTTTGTGTAAATCAATATCTTCGGGACGGATGCTGACCCAGATGGTTTGATCGACTTTTCCGTCGAATTTTTGGTCGGTGTAGATTTTGCTGGGCAGTTCGTCACATTCGATTAGGGCATGCCCTTCGTCTTTGTGTACCACTTTCCCTTCAAAAATATTGGTTTCGCCGATAAATTCGGCGGTAAAGCGGCTGTTGGGATAATCATAGATATTGCTCGGTGTATCCACTTGTTGCAGCTCGCCGTCGGACATAATCGCCACACGGGTAGCCATGGTCATGGCTTCTTCTTGGTCATGGGTAACCATGATGCAGGTTACCCCCACTTTTTCCAAAGTATTGACCAGTTCAAGCTGGGTTTGCTGGCGCAGTTTTTTATCCAATGCACCCAAAGGTTCGTCCAACAGCAGCAGCTTCGGACGCTTGGCCAGGGAACGTGCGAGTGCCACACGCTGTTGCTGGCCGCCTGAGAGTTGGTGCGGCTTGCGTTTGGCGTATTTGGTCATTTGTACCAGGCGGAGCATTTCTTCGACCCGCGCATTGATTTCATCGGCAGGCAATTTGTCTTGTTTCAAACCGAATGCGATGTTCTGCTCAACCGTCATATGCGGGAAGAGGGCGTAGCTTTGGAACATCATGTTGATCGGACGCTCATAGGGGGCGAGGGCGGTAATATCCTGGCCGTCCAGGATGATGCTGCCTTCACTCGGGGTTTCCATGCCGGCCAGCATGCGCAGCAGGGTTGATTTTCCGCTGCCGGAACTGCCCAGTAAGGCGAAAATTTCATGCTGTTGGATGTCAAGATTGATTTGGCGGACGGCAAAAGTGCTGCCGAATTTTTTAACCAGGCCTTTGATTTGCAGATAGGGCTGGGCGGCGGGTTCTGTGGTCATCTTTAATGCTCCAAAGAAACTCGATACCGGCTGGAACGGAACTCGAAGAGGTGAATACGGGTCGGTCGCACAGGTTGGGGTATCCTTCCGGTACGAACGGGCTGCGTAAGGTGTTCTAAAAAACCGCCCATTATATTGGTGGATAAGCCTTGGGGGCAAACAAAATTATCCCGTGTTGCGGATATTTTGAGCCGGCAGTTTGTTTGCGGGACAAAATGCAACAATCCCATACATTTTTTCTTTTGGCCCGATATAACTAAGCCGATGATTGGGCTTTGAAAAATATCCTTTTTCTGCCCTTTTGCTTCTTGATTTAGGAATAATAAATCGACTGTAAGCCCTGATAACGCCGCCTTGTCTGATTATATAAATATTTAACAATATGTTTTATTGGGTATTTCATAATGCAATCGAGACATATGCGGCTTGCAGTCGTTTATTTTTCAGACGGCCTTTTGGTTTTCCAAATATTCCGCCAGCCCGCGCTCGCGTAACACGCAGCTCGGGCATTCGTGGCAGCCGCCGACGATGCCGTTGTAGCAGGTGTGGGTCTGCTCGCGGATGTAGTCCAGCGCGCCCATTTCGTCCGCCAACGCCCAAGTTTGCGCTTTGGTCAGGTACATCAGCGGGGTGTGAATTTGGAAGGCGTAGTCCATCGCCAGATTGAGGGTGACGTTCATGGATTTGACGAACACGTCGCGGCAGTCGGGGTAGCCGGAGAAGTCGGTTTCGCACACGCCCGCGATGATGTGCCTGATGCCCTGTCCTTTGGCGTAGATGGCGGCATAGAGCAGGAACAGGGCGTTGCGTCCGTCCACGAAGGTATTGGGCAGACCGTCTGAAGCGGTTTCGATGGCGGCAGTGTCATCCATCAGGGCATTGTGCGTAATCTGCTGCATCAGGCTCAAGTCGAGTACGGTTTGTTTGACACCCAAATCCTGCGCGATCCAGCGGGCGCGTTCCAGCTCGACAGCGTGGCGTTGTCCGTATTGGAAGGTGATGGTTTGGACGTTTTCGCGCCCGTAGGTTTGAATCGCCTGAATCAGGCAGGTGGTGGAATCTTGGCCGCCGGAGAAGATGACCAAGGCTTGTCGGTTTTGCATGGTGAGTCCTAGTTTTGGTAACGCGGGAGGTTTGCGAACCGCGCGGTTGGTGTAAACCGATGGATTATAGCGGATTTGGTACATCGCCGTTAATCGGCGTAGAATGCCGGCCTTCCAATAACGAAATCAAGAGTGAAAAACAATGTTTTGGGCAATTATTTCTGTATTTTCAATTATCGTGGCCGTTTTAGTGATTTGGGTCAATGCGAGCGCGTTCGGTATGGAGGAGCGCGATCATAAAGAAGCGTCGGATTATGAAAAGCGTTTCGGCTTGGGACCTCAGCCTGTATCCAAAAAAGACAGTGAGCCATCCGAATAACGGCAAACAAAGGTTTCAGGCCGTCTGAAAAGGGCAAAACGGGGCTGTCGCATCGGATGCTGCCGCTTCTGCCTTGAGTTTTTCTACTTTTCCATCAGACCGATGCTATGGCGGGCAAATAAAAGTTTAATTGGTTTCCGATGCCGAAACGGGTAAAATGGGTCCGGCCTCTGTCTTTCAGACGGCCTTTTCCGGCCGGGACGAATCGGCCGCCACAATCAATCGAATAAAAATATCAGGAGTATCACCATGGAACACAAACTGCCAGAACTGCCTTATGCCTTGGATGCTTTGGAACCGCACTTGTCCAAAGAAACTTTGGAATACCACTACGGCAAACACCATCAAACCTACATCACCAATCTGAACAACCAAATCAAAGGCACTGAATTTGAGAATGCCCCTTTGGAAGAAATCGTTAAAAAATCTTCCGGCGGCGTATTCAACAATGCGGCACAAACCTGGAACCACACTTTCTACTGGCTGGGCTTTACCCCCAAAGGCCAAGGCAAGCCTTCCGGCGAACTGGCTGCTGCCATTGATGCGAAATGGGGCAGCTTCGAAGCCTTCCAAAAAGCGTTCGACGCTTGTGCTGCCGGCACTTTCGGTTCGGGCTGGGCATGGCTGGTTAAAACACCGGCCGGCGAATTGGATTTGGTATCCACTTCTAACGCCGCCACTCCGCTCAACAGCGACAACACCCCCTTGCTGACTTGCGACGTATGGGAACATGCCTACTACATCGACTACCGCAACAGCCGTCCGAACTATCTGAACGGCTTCTGGGAAATCGTAAACTGGGACGAAGTTGCCCGCCGTTTCGCCGCCTAAGCTTGATTTGAAGCACACAGGCCGTCTGAAAACATATTTCAGACGGCCTTTTACTTATTGCCGTTTATCCGGTCAAGCAAGGCTTGCAACAGGCGGCAAAGTCAAAATATCCAGCGGCATCTCGGCCACAAAATCGGCAGGCCAGGTATCCGTCCGATCGCTTTCGGCAATGTATCCCCACGAGGCCAAGACGGTTTTCATTCCCGCATTCCTGCCCGCCTCCATATCGCGCTCCGCATCGCCGACATAAAGACACTCTTGCGGGTGGACATTGATTTGTTCGCAGGCGTAAAGCATGGGTTTGACCGAAGGTTTGGCTTCGTCGCAGGAATCTCCGCTGACCACTGTCTGCGGCGGGATAGAAAAGCCGAGTTTCGGTACCAAACGGTCGGTAAAGTTTTTCGGCTTGTTGGTGATAATGCCCCATTTCAGGCCGCGTCGGTTCAATTCGCCAATCAGTTTATTGACTCCGTCGAACAAAACCGTGTCGCGGTCAAAACAACGCTCGTATTCGGCCAGATATTCCTCGCGCCACCGGCCGTATTCGGGATGTTCCTTACCTATGCCCGCGCCGAATCCGATCAAACCGCCTGCGCCGTGACTGGCAACGGGGCGGATATCTTCTATACTTTTCTCCGGCAGGCCGTGCCTGCGCAACAAAGCATTCAATGCACCGCCCAAATCCAAAGCGGTATCGGCCAACGTGCCATCGAGATCGAATAAAACAGCCTTAATCATATTTATCAACCTAATAAAACCGCCGCCCGGCAATCGCGGCCGGGACGGCAAACATTACCGCGACCATCACCGCCCGTCGGGCAGTACCGTTATTTTCTTTACCAATATATTCAGCATCAACCCGTATGCCGGAAGGAAAAACAGCGTACAGATAACCAGTTTGAACAAATAATCCACAACCGCAATCTGAGGCCAATTTTCCGCCATAAAGGCATCCGTACCGGCATGGAAGGCAATCGCAAAGAAGAGCAGGGTATCGACCGCATTGCCGACAAAAGTGGAAGCTGTCGGTGCCACCCACCATTTTTTCAGACGGCGTAAACGGTCGAAGACAAAAATATCGAGCAACTGCCCCACAGAGTAGGCGGCAAAACTGGCGGCGGCAATGCGGAATACCAAACCGTCAAACGCAGCCAATGCCGCCGTCCCCTGCCAGATGCCTTGGTGGAAAGTGACGGATATGGCATACGACAGCAGGAGTGCGGGAAACATGGAGAAAAAAACCACCCGCCGCGCAGGCCTACGGCCGAATATGCGGACGGTCAAATCGGTAGCCAGAAAAATAAACGGGAAACTCAATGCCCCCCAAGTGGAATGCACCACATAGCCGTTGGGCAAGGTAACGGTAAAGGGAAACTGCACCAGGTAATTGCTCGTGGCAATGACGGCGATATGAAAGAAAACCAGCCAGAACAACGCCTTTCGCTGTTGCAAAACGCTGAATCCGCGTATATCAGCATTCATAGCATATCGTGCTTGAACAGGCGTTCGCGCGCCAATTGTTCGAATTCCGTCCCCTCCTTGCCGTAATTGGTAAACGGATGGATGGCAATACCGCCGCGCGGAGTAAATTCGCCGAACACTTCAATATACTTCGGCTGCATCAGTCCGATTAAATCCTTCATGATGATATTGACGCAGTCTTCGTGGAAATCGCCGTGATTGCGGAAGCTGAACAAATACAGCTTGAGGGATTTGCTTTCCACCATTTTTTTTCCCGGAATATAGCGTATGTGTATGGTGGCAAAATCCGGCTGCCCGGTCATCGGGCACAGGCTGGTAAATTCGGGGCAGATGAATTTGACGAAATAATCGTTGTCGGGATGCTTATTGTCGAATGCTTCCAAAACTTCCGGCGCATATTCGGTTTTGTATTGAGTGTGCTGATTGCCGAGCAGCGTGATGCCCCGCAACTCTTCAGAAGAACGCGTCATAGAAAATTCCTTAGTTTTTTATTGTGGGAGGATTGCGAACCACAGTTTGCAAAACGGCGGATTGTAAACCATAGCGGATTAAATTCAAACCGGCAAAATGTTGCCCGACTTTACAGAATTGCTTGAGCCGCCTCAGCTTTTCGGCTTTTCGCAATGCAAATTCGATTTTCTAGAAAATATTGGATTTTTTCAATAAAACCGGTTTACGGGAAATATCCAGAATTATATTTTTTATTCCGATATGGTTGGATAATATAAAACTACAAGGCATTACACATAAGACGATATTTAATTACCTGAAACACATAGGTTTATAAAATAAAAACCTTCTTTGATAACATTAAAATAACAAAAAACTGCCTAAATTTTAGAAAACGAGGCCATAAAATGCACGTTTGCCCCTGAGTTTGGCGGGAAAATATCAAATATCCGCTTAAACGCACTCCCAAAGAAGAAAAAATCCCCAATCAAATCAAAAAAACATACTTGGCAAGTATAAAATTTGCAGGTAAATTCACGTCAAGCCGCTCGACTACACGCCATTACAAAAGCGTTGCGGCGTTTTTATCAGAACCAAATTGAAGAGAGTAAAGGAGCATCACAATGGCTAATTATCAGGAAGAAATCAAAGCAGCGGAACAAGTCAAAGAGGCGCACGGTCAGGGTTGGGCAGCCATCACGCCTGAATACGTTGCCCGTATGCGTTTGCAAAACCGCTTCAAAACCGGCTTGGACATTGCCAAATACACCGCCGCCATCATGCGCCGCGACATGGCCGAATACGATGCCAATCCTGCCAACTACACCCAATCTTTGGGCTGCTGGCACGGTTTTATCGGACAGCAGAAACTGATTGCGGTGAAAAAACACCATCAAACCCCGAACAAACGCTACCTCTACCTTTCCGGCTGGATGGTTGCCGGTATGCGTTCCGAGTTCGGCCCGCTGCCCGACCAATCCATGCACGAAAAAACCTCTGTCCCCGCATTGATTGAAGAGCTGTACACCTTCCTGAAACAAGCAGATGCCCGTGAACTTGATTTGCTGTTTACCGCTTTGGACGAAGCACGCGCCTCAGGCGACAATGCCAAAGCTGCCGAAATCCAAGGCAAAATCGACAACTTCCAAACCCACGTCGTACCGATTATCGCCGACATTGATGCCGGTTTCGGCAATGCGGAAGCCACCTACCTGCTGGCGAAAAAAATGATTGAAGCCGGTGCCTGCTGTATCCAGATTGAAAACCAGGTATCCGACGAAAAACAATGCGGCCACCAAGACGGCAAAGTAACCGTTCCCCATGTGGACTTCCTGGCTAAAATCAATGCCGTGCGTTACGCTTTCTTGGAATTGGGCGTGGACGACGGCGTGATTGTCGCCCGTACCGACTCTTTGGGCGCAGGCCTGACCAAGCAAATCGCCTTCTCCGCACAACCCGGCGACTTGGGCGACCAATACAACAGCTTCTTGGAAGGCGAAGAAATCACCGACCTGAGCCAAATCAAAGCCGGCGACGTGATTGTGAACACCAACGGTAAAACCATCAAACCGACCCGCCTGCCGAGCAACCTTTTCCAATTCAAAAAAGGCACGGGCGTAGACCGCGTGGTGCTGGACTGCATCACCTCGCTGCAAAACGGTGCGGACTTGCTGTGGATTGAAACCGAAAAACCGCATGTCGGCCAAATCAAAGAAATGATCGACCGCGTGCGCGAAGTGATTCCGAACGCCAAGCTGGTATACAACAACAGCCCGTCGTTCAACTGGACGCTGAACTTCCGCCAGCAGGTATTCGATGCTTGGAAAGATGCAGGCAAAGACTTGTCCGCTTACGACCGCGCCAAACTGATGAGTGCCGAATACGACGATACCGAATTGGCGAAAGAAGCCGACGAGCGCATCCGCACCTTCCAGCGCGACGCGTCCGCACAGGCCGGTATTTTCCACCACCTGATTACCCTGCCGACCTACCACACCGCCGCGCTGTCCACCGACAATCTGGCGAAAGGCTACTTCGGCGACGAAGCCATGCTGGCTTATGTGAAAGGCGTTCAGCGTCAGGAAATCCGTCAGGGCATCGCCACCGTGAAACACCAAAACATGGCCGGATCGGACATCGGCGACAACCACAAAGAATACTTTGCCGGTGAAGCCGCACTGAAAGCGGGCGGTAAAGACAACACCATGAACCAGTTCCACTGACCCATGGTTAAACAATAAGGTTTTCAGACGGCCTGCGGTCTTCTCCATCCCTTCGCCGTCAGGCCGTCTGAAAAGCCTTACACTCTTTGTCTGTGCAGAGTTGAGCTGTGCGGATGAAGTACAGGCTGTGTTTGTGAAGCGTAAATCTCTGATTTGAGGTATTGCGGCAGCCTTTCAGGTTGCCGCCTTTTTGTTTGCAGGCATATTTTGAAGCATCAAAGCCGTCTGAAACCCTCCCGCCGCCTTTTCAGACGGCCTCTCAGTCCAAATGACGGCGCAGTTTCTCCTCATCCAAATGCCAATGGCAGATTTCCTGATCGCCGTCCAACAGCACGGGAACCAGCTCATTATATTTTTCCTCCAGCAGCGGATCGTCGTCCACATCCACCACTTCCAATTCGAAAGGCCGCTCCTGCTGCAAAGCCGTCAAACGGTCGCGCATGGCGTGGCACAAGCTGCAATACTCGCGGAACATCAAAGTCAGTTTCATATCTTTTCCAATTTTTCAGACGGCCCGATTATAGCGGAAAGGCCGTCTGAAAGATGGCGCAAGCTGGCGATAAAACCTATAATGCCGCGTTTCCAACCTTTTTCTTTCCGGGCATTTTATGCTGAAAATCTCCACCCGATTCGACGGCGGCGCGGTCATCGTGCACGACCTGGCCGACCCTCAGAACATCCGCCTTTCCATCCGTCCCGACAATGCTTCGGATTTCGCCCAATGGTTTTATTTCCGCCTTCAGGGCGCGGCTTATCAAAACTGCGTCATGCACTTTGAAAACGCCGCCTCATCCGCCTATCCGTCGGGCTGGGAAGACTATCAGGCGCGCGCCTCCTACGACCGCCAAAACTGGTTCTGCGTGCCCACCCGTTATGAAAACGGCGTGCTGACCATCGAACACACGCCCCTGTCCAACAGCGTGTACTACGCCTATTTCGAACCCTATTCCTCCGAGCAGCACCTCAACCTGCTGGGCGACGCGCAAGGCAGCGGCCTGTGTCAGATAGACGACTTGGGCAGCACCGTCGAAGGGCGCGACATCAACCTGTTGACCATAGGCAACCAAGTCGAAAGCGATTTGAAAATCTGGGTTATCGCCCGCCAGCATCCCGGGGAAACGATGGCCGAATGGTTTATCGAAGGCCTGCTCGCCCGCCTGCTCGACCCCCAAGACCCGACCGCGCGCGCCTTGCTCGACAGTGCCACATTCTACGTCGTGCCAAATATGAACCCCGACGGCTCGGCCTTGGGCAATTTGCGCACCAACGCGGCCGGCGCAAACCTCAACCGCGAATGGCTCTCGCCGAGCGAAGAGCGCAGCCCGGAAGTGTTTTATGTCCGAGAAAAAATGCGTGAAACCGGTGTCGATTTATTCCTCGACATCCACGGCGACGAAGGGCTGCCTTACATTTTCGTGGCGGGAACCGAAGGCGTGCCCGGCTACGGCCCGCGCATTGCCGCATTGGAAAGCCACTTCAAAGCCGCATTTGCCGCCGCCAGCCCCGATTTCCAAGACGAGCACGGTTACGAAAAAGACCGGCCCGGCCAAGCCGATCTCTCCATGGCGACAAACTGGGTGGGCAACACCTTCGACTGCCTGGCCTATACGTTGGAAATGCCGTTTAAGGACAACCACAACCTGCCCGACGACGATTTCGGCTGGAACGGCCAGCGCTCCCTGCGGCTCGGCGAGGCCGTCCTATCGGCCATATTGAACGTCCTGCCCGAACTGCGCCCTTAAACAAACGCTTTTCAGACGGCCTGAACGCACCATCGTCAGGCCGTTTGAAAATTTAGCGGAAGCGGAAAGAAAAAGCGGATTATGTATTACCTCATCATCAGCATCTGTTGCAGCGTGGCGGTATCCGTCCTGCTGAAAATCGCCAAAAAGAAAAAAATCGACCTCGAACAAGCGGTAGGCGTGAACTACATCGCCGCCGTCGGCCTTACCGTGCTGTTTTTGCAGCCGGACACCGCAAACTGGCGGCAATACCTGCCCACCTGGTGGCTGTTTGCCGCCTTGGGCGTGCTGCTGCCGACGGTGTTCGTCGTCATGGGCAGGGCGGTGGATGCGGCAGGCATCGTCAAATCCGACGCGGCGCAACGGCTGTCGCTCTTCATCCCCGTTTTGGCCTCGTTCCTGCTGTTCGGCGAACAGCTGTCACGCGGCCGCCTCATCGGCCTCGTCCTCGCATTTACCGCGCTGTTTTGCCTGCTGTGGAAACATGAAGGCGGGAAAAAAAGCGGCGGCTGGCAGAGTGCCGGCTTGCTGCTGGCCGTTTGGGCGGGTTACGGCGTGATTGATGTCCTGTTCAAACAAGTGGCCAAAAGCGGTACGGCCGTACCCGGCAACCTCCTCGTGGCCTTTTGCCTGGCCGGCATCCTGATGTTCGGCCGCCTGTTTGCCAAAGGCAGCAAATGGACGGCCTCCGGCATCTTGGGCGGCCTGCTGCTCGGCTGTCTGAACTTCGGCAACATCCTCTCCTATATCCGCGCCCATCAGGCCATGTCCGACAATCCCACGCTGGTGTTTGCCGGTATGAACATCGGCGTCATCGTCTGCGGCACACTCGTCGGCGCGGCTGTTTTCAAAGAAAAAATCAGCACCGTCAATGCGGCAGGCATCGCCATCGCCGTCTGCGCCATCGCCTGCCTGTTTTACTGGCCGCAACTGGCCGGGTTATTGGGTATTGCCGCTTGAGCAGGATAGATGTGAGAAGGGTAGAGGCCGTCTGAAAAACACAATTTCAGACGGCCTCCCTTATTTAAACTGCCTCAACGGCGGCAAAACAGCAATCCAATCAAACGCAACATTATAGTGGATTAAATTTAAATCAGGACAAGGCGACGAAGCTGCAGACAGTACAAATAGTACGGCAAGGCGAGGCAACGCCGTACTGGTTTAAATTTAATCCACTATAGCAACCGCATTTCAGCCTTGTTCGCTAGAAATTTGTTTTTTGTCAGGCCGGGTAAACAGGAAGATAAGCAAGGAAGTCAGCGCGCCCAGCGTATCGGCGAGTATGTCTTTTTGCGCGTCCCAAATATCGCCTTGCGAACCGAGCACCTCCAGCCCTGCTTCGCCGCCGTCAATCACCGCATACTGCCATTCGATGACTTCGTAAGCCGCCGCCACGCTCATGATGAAAAACAAAGAGAAAAACAAGGCAAGGGTAGGGCGGCAGAGTTTGCGGCGCAACAACCATTCCGCCATCGGATAGGCGTAGAAACCGATGATGTAGTGGCCGACGCGGTCGAAATGGTTGCGCCCTTCGCCTAAGAACGGCGCAAGCAGGCGGTTTGCCCAGTCGAAGGGCACATCGGCGAAGGTGTAGTGTGCGCCGACGGTGTGCATAATCAGCCAAAAGCTCATGAATACATAAGCCAGATTGCTGAAACGGAAGAGGCGGTAAGTGGCAACGAGCGCGATAAATACGATCGAAACAGGAATGATTTCGGCGTACCAAACGGCGCGGTCGGACGGGTTGATGCCCGACCAGACGATAAGTGCGGCAATGAAAACCGTGAGCAGCAAAGGGAGGATGTGCGAAGTTTTTTGCATAAAATTTGTCGTGTTATCAATGGAATGGAAGAGGGGGAGTTATTTTCAGACGGCCTTCAAACCATTGGCGACGCGCTTATAGCAGGTATAAACCAATGCCGCGCAAGCCAGCCACATGACGACGTAGAAAACCGCATGGAAGCTGCCCGCCACCGCGTACCACACCGCCAATACACCGATAAAGAACGCGCGGTCGCTCTTGCCGAACGGCCCGTCATAACGCCGACCGTTGCCGTGTACCTGACCCAACACGCCGCAAAATTCGGTCATCGCCGCCAGCCAGACAAACAGGCCGATTTGTGCGTCGTCAAACGGGGCGATAAAGGCGAAAGGCAGATACAGCGCGGCATCGGCGGCGACATCGGTGATTTCGTTCAGATAGCCGCCCAATGCCGACTGCTGACCGAACTCGCGCGCCAGCATTCCGTCCACCGCGTTCAACGCCATGCGGACAAACAGCCACACGGGCAACAGCCAAAACAAGGCAGGAACCTGCGCACCGAGCGACAGCAGCAGCCCGACAGCGACCGACACCGCGCAAGCCGCCAGCGTAACCTGATTGGCGGTTACACCACGGTTATAAAGCGCGCGCACCAGCGGGCGCAGCAGGTTTTGGAATTTGGGTTTGAGGGCGTAAATACTCATGATAGAGGCCGTCTGAAAATAAAAAATAAAGAGCCGCGATTATAGGGCAATCCCTTATAATCCGCCTGTTTATAGTGAATTAAATTTAAACCAGTACAGCG
>NZ_KV790835.1:41444-75828 GCF_001807735.1 Neisseria sp. HMSC31F04
CCGCCTTGTCCTGATTTTTGTTAATCCACTATGTCTCTATCAATCCGTGCAATATGACGGCCCACCCAGCGGACAGGCCGTCTGAACGCCCGGAATCAAACACCCCATGCCCAAACTCCATATGTTCTACCTAGGCGGCAACGCGGGCCGCTCCAATATCGAAGTGCACGACATCCAATTTGCCGTTTGCGACAACTACCAAGAGGCCGTCCCCGCGCTAAAGGCCGCATGGTTCGGCGATGCCGACAAAATCCACATCGACGGCTGGCAGATTGTCGAATGGGCGGACGGCTATGACATTACCGTCTCCGAACAGCCCGCCGGAGATGAAAGGCCGTCTGAAAACACGCCGCGCCTGTATTTCGCCAACGTCGGCGGCTATTTGGCCGGACAGCTTGCGGAAGCGCACGCATTCGGCCTGTTTGCCGCCGCAAATCCTGCCGAAGCCAAAACCAAAGCTCTGAACACCCTTTTACCCGGCCATGCCCAACAACATAAAGACAATCTGAAAGACGTAGACAACCTGCTTGCCCTCGACCGCGTCGGCAGGCACCGCATCATTTTGACACCGAATCCGCACGGCAGGCCGTCTGAAATCGGTTTTCAAGGCTATCTGCCGATTTAGCGGATTGACTGCAAACGGAAAAACACGGCTTCGCCCTGCCATACTGGTTCAAAGCGGATTAAAAACAGAAAAAGGCCGTCTGAAAAGCCGATGCAGGGCTTTCAGACGGCCTCTTGGCATTCAAACCATTTAGGCAAACGGATGTTGCAGCAGGATGGTTTCGTCGCGGTCCGGGCCTGTGGAAATGATGGCGACCGGCGCACCGCAGACTTCCTCAATCCGTTTCAGGTAACGCTTGGCGTTTTCCGGCAACGCGTCGTATTCTTTCACGCCGAAAGTCGATTCTTTCCAGCCGGGCAGCGTTTCGTAAATCGGTTTGCATTTGGCCACGGCATCTGCGCCGAAAGGCAGGATGTCTATGGTTTTACCTTCGAATTCATAGCCGGTGCAGATTTTGATTTCTTCGATACCGTCCATTACGTCGAGTTTGGTGATGCACATGCCGGTGATGCCGTTAATCTGAATCGAGCGTTTCAGTGCGGCGGCATCAAACCAGCCGCAGCGGCGCGGACGGCCGGTTACCGAACCGAATTCGTTGCCGCGCTGCGCCAAACCCGCGCCGACTTCGTCGAACAATTCGGTCGGGAACGGGCCCGAACCGACGCGCGTGGTGTAGGCTTTCACGATGCCCAGCACATATTGCAGCATATGGGGCGGAACGCCCGCGCCTGCGGCGGCCGCGCCGGCCGAACAGTTGGACGAGGTAACGAAGGGGTAGGTGCCGTAATCGATGTCGAGCAGGGTGCCTTGCGCGCCTTCGAACAGCAGGCGTTCGCCGTTGGCGTTTTTCTCGTACAAGGTGCGGGCGACATCGTGAATCATCGGTAGGATGCGTGCCTTAAAGCCGTTGATTTTCGCCATGATTTCGTCAAAGCTGACCGGGGCGGCATGATGCAGGTGTTCGAGTTGGACGTTGTAGAGTTCGACGTTGGCGCGTACTTTTTCCGCCAGTTTTTCATCGTCGAACAAATCCACCACCCGCACGGCGCGGCGGGCGACTTTGTCTTCGTAAGCCGGGCCGATGCCGCGGCCGGTTGTGCCGATTTTTTTATCGCCTTTTGATGCTTCGCGCGCCTGGTCCAAGGCAATGTGGTAGGGCAGGATGAGGGTGGCGGTCGGCGCGATTTTCAGACGGCTTTCCACGTTTTTCACGCCTGCGGCAATCAGTTCGTCGATTTCGCCCAGCAAGGCCTCGGGGGAAACCACCACGCCGGAGCCGATGAAGCAGTCCAGTTTTTCATGCAGGATGCCGCTCGGAATCAGGCGCAGGATGGTTTTTTTGCCGCCGACAACCAGCGTGTGGCCGGCATTGTGCCCGCCCTGGAAGCGGACCACGCCGCCGGATTGCTCGGCCAGCCAATCTACAATCTTGCCTTTGCCTTCGTCGCCCCACTGCGAACCGATGACCACTACGTTTTGCGCCATACTATATTACCTCGTTGAAATGTTTGAAAATAAGATTATTAAGACCGTCTGAAACGTTTATGCGGCCTTTCAGACGGCCTGTCTGTTTTTAAAAGGCCGTCTGAAAGGCTCAATCGCCGAGGACGACCCATTTTCCGTCCTGTTTCAGCAAACGGCGCGAACCGTCGCGCGTGCTGTTTGCCTCCATGCCGTAATCGACGACCACCGTTTCCCCTTCGGTCCGCAGACGGGCAATTTCTTCCGCCGCATTGGCCGCATCGGCCAACGCCACCGCAATCGCCGTGCGGCGTTCTCCTTGGGGCAGGCGGCCGAGGAACTTGCGCAAGTCGAAGCTGAAGCCGGTGGCCGGACGGCTGCGGCCGAAATATGCGCCCAGTCCGTCGTAACGTCCGCCGCGCGCCACCGCATCGTGCCCGTCGCTGCCGTAAGCCGCATAAAGCAGGCCGGTGTGGTAGTTATCGACCCGCAATTCGGCCAAATCGATGTGAACCGCCCGTTGCGGGAAGGCTTGGCAGACGGCTTCCAATTCGTCCAATGCTTTGCCGATTAAAGACAAATCCGGCAGTTTTTCCCGTGCCTGCGCCAATATTTCGCGGCCGCCGTACAGCGTGGGCAGCAGGGAAAACGCTTTGCGCCACATACCGTCCAAAGCCCAGGCTTCCACCTGTCCGCGGACGGCGGCCACGTTTTTGTCCTGCATCATGGCCAACAGCGTTTCCGCCTGCTGCGGCGACAGTTCGGCCGACGCGGCCAGTGCGCGGAATACGCCGATATGCCCCAAAGACAGCAGCACGTCGCCGAAATCGGCCAAGGCCAAACT
This sequence comes from Neisseria sp. HMSC31F04, assembly GCF_001807735.1. Classification (NCBI taxonomy): domain Bacteria; kingdom Pseudomonadati; phylum Pseudomonadota; class Betaproteobacteria; order Neisseriales; family Neisseriaceae; genus Neisseria; species Neisseria sp. HMSC31F04. Next base: position 44,315 of record NZ_KV790835.1, read on the forward strand.
GTCCAGCATCAGGCCGATGATTTCGATATCGGCTGCAATGCCGTCGAAACCGTAAAGCTCGGCACCGGCCTGCAAAGGTTCGCGGCTGTTGAGGAAGCCTTCCGGACGGGCGTGCAGCACCGAGCCGGCATAGCACAGGCGGTTGATGCCTTGGTTGGCCGACAGCAGGTGGGCGTCGATGCGCGCCACCTGCGGCGTGATGTCGGCGCGGATGCCGAGCTGGCGGCCGCTGATTTGGTCTACAAAGCGGATGGTTTTCAGGGACAATCCCGAATCGATATGGGTCAGCAGTGAATCGCTGTACTCCATCAAAGGGGGATGCACGAGTTCGTAACCGTGCGAGCGGAACAATGCCAATAATTTCTCTTTTGCACTTTCAAGCTGACGTGCGCCGCTTGGAAGGATATCGGCGATATATTCTGGTAGTTGCCAAGACTGCGTCATGATTGGTTTCCGACGCCCGGAGGCAGGGCAAACCGCCTGAATCCGTGCGTCTGTCGGAGTTTTTTAAAGCCGCACTTTAACATAAAAAAACAAATTTTGCAGACGATTGAATCATGCCGGAAATTTAGCCGTGCCTCAGGCCGCAGATATGCTGTTTATTCCGTTTGCGCCAATTCCTCCGCCGCTTTTCGAACCATGTCCGGCGTGAGTTTGTTCAGGCAATTGGTATGACCGAGCGGGCATTCGCGTTTGAAGCAGGGCGAGCATTCGAGGTGCAGGCTGACGATTTTGGCTTTTTGGCTCAAAGGCGGGGTGTGGTCGGGGCTGGACGAGCCGTAGGCGGCGACGAGTTTGCGGTCGAGGGCGGCGGCGAGGTGCATCAGGCCGCTGTCGTTGCAGACGACGGTGTCGGCGCAGGACAGTAGGTCAATCGCTTCGGAAAGATTGGTTTTGCCGCAAAGGTTGGTGCAGAGGCCGTCTGAAAGACGGTTGATTTCTTCGGCGATGTCGAAATCTTTTTGCGAGCCGAACAGCCAAACCTGCCAGCCTTCCGCCAGATAGCGGCGGCCGAGTTCGGCAAAATGGCGCGCGGGCCAGCGTTTGGCGGGGCCGTATTCCGCACCCGGGCAGAAGGCGAGAACGGGTTTGTCGGTGTTTAAGCCGTATTTGGCAAGGGCGGCGGCGCGGCTTTCGGGGGAAATGGTGAAACGCGGGTTGTCGGAATGTCCGTTGAAATCCGCCTGCGTCGGATGGGCGAGGGCGGTGTAGCGGTCGACCATCAGGGGCAGGGCGACTTTGTCGAGTTTGCGGATGTCGTTGAGCAGCAGGTAGCGTGATTCGCCAACGTAGCCGGTGCGCTGCTTGATGCCGGTGGCGAAGGCGATGAGGGCGGATTTGAGCGAACCGGGCAGGACGATGACTTGGTCGTAACCTTGTTTGCCCAGTTCGCGCCCGATGCGCCAGCGTTTTTTCAGTTCCAACGCGCCGTGTCCGAACGGATTTTCAATAACGCGGCTGATTTCGGGCATGCGCTCGAACACCGCCATCGACCATTTGGGCGCGAATGCGTCTATGGTGCAGCCGGGATGGAGTTCGTGCAGGCGGCGGTAAAGCGGCTGGGTCATGACGCAGTCGCCGATCCAGCTCGGGGTGATGATGAGGATTTTTTTGGACATGGTGGTAGGGCGTTTTTGTGTTGCGCGATATTGTATAGTGAAATGGAAGGGCGGGTATACGGCCTTACCGCACTGCCTTGCTTGGAAAACAGTTTGTCCGCGCAGCCGTTGCTGTCCGCTGTTCGGAACAGGGGAGGCCGTCTGAAAGTGAAAAATATCTAATTAAGGTTAAATTATGCTAATATGTGCCGCAATTTTATTACATCTGTTTGACTGAATAGGAAATAAATATGGGAAATGATGTTTTTTTCCACGCCGAGCCGTCGGGGGAAATGGATGAACGGCTGTTGGACGAACCCGCGTCCCGCAGTATCGTCCGCGGCGTGGAATGGATTATGGAGGGTTTTTTTCTGTTCCGCGAATACCCGCTGTCGTGGATGAGAATTGCCTTTATTTTGCTGGCCTGCGAATGGGCGCTGACTTCTTTGGCGCAGCATCTCTTTATTGCCGGATTGGTACTGCTGGCCATATATATGCTGTTCAAGGCGGGCGGGCTTTTGATGGCGGCTTCGATACAGGAGCATGAGGAACGCCCACCCGGCATCGGCCAGATGTTTTTGATTTTGGAAGGCAAGGTATTCGAATTCATCCTGCTGCTGATTTTGCTGTTCTTTGCCGCCGCCGCATGGGGGTATCTGCTTTACGGCATAGCGAGGGCTTTGGGTTTGTGGAACCCACTCAGCGGAATGGCCGATATTTTTATGTTTTTATTGTGGTTTTTAACCGTTCAGCAATTATTGGGCTTTGCACCGGTATTGACGTTTATCCAGGACGAAACGCCGATGGCCGCCATTATCCAAAGCGTCAAAGCCAGTTTCAAAAACATCCTGCCGCTGACTTTGTCCGCCATTACGCAGGGATTGCTGATGGCGGCGGTATTTTGGCTGCTTGGCCTGCTGCTCGGCAACATTCCGAGTAAGGCGGTTACCTATATTTTTGTCGCTGTATGGCTGTTCTTTTCGATGGTGTCTTATCTCACCACCTATGCCGCCTACCGCGATATATGGTTCGAACCGATAGAAAGCGACGGTATCCAAACCGGCTACCGCTGAATATCCCGCTCTTAACAAACAGGCCGTCTGAAGCATTCAGACGGCCTGTTTGCCATATCGGCGGTAAAACTCAATAACCGTGCGGTTTGATTTCGCCTTCCAGCTTGTAAATGGTGCCGCAATAGGGGCACTCGATGGTGCCGTTGGATTGGATGGGCAGGAAAACGCGCGGGTGGCCGTTCCAAGTTTCGTTGCGCGGGCCGCTGCAATGCAGGGGCAGGTCGTGCGGGGTAATGGTTACGGTTTCTTGATTCGGGTTGCTCATGGCAGTTCCTTTCGGGCAGGTTTGTGTACCGTTTATTTTACGGCATACGCGGCCGTTTGTGCAGGCGGAAACGGCGGCAGAGGCCGTCTGAAAAGGATATAATGCCCGCTTTTTTCAGACGGCCTCCATCTCATGCAGCTTTCCGATTTCGATTTCGACCTTCCCGACCACCTGATTGCCCAACAACCGCCCGCCGAACGCGGCGCAAGCCGGCTGCTGTCGGCGTTGCCCGGCGAACCCTTGCGCGACGAAATGTTTTCCGTCCTGCCGCAGCTTGTGGGCAGGGGCGACGTATTGGTGTTCAACAACACCAAAGTCATGAAGGCACGCCTGTTCGGCCAAAAAGCCAGCGGCGGAAAAATTGAAGCCCTCATCGAACGGGTATTGGACGCGCACACCGCGCTGGCGCACATCCGTTCTTCAAAATCGCCCAAACCCGGCATGCGGCTGCTGTTCGACGGCGGGATAGGGGCGGAAATGACGGCGCGCGAAGGCGAACTCTTCCGCCTGCATTTCGACGGAGAAGAAACGGTTTACCGCCTCCTCGAGCAGCACGGCCGGCTGCCGCTGCCGCCCTATATCGAACGGGCGGCCGACGGCGACGACGAGAGCCGTTACCAAACCGTATACGCCAAACACCAAGGCGCAGTGGCCGCGCCTACCGCAGGCCTGCACTTCACCGATACGCTGCTGGCGGAACTCAAAGCCAAAGGCGTGCGCCTGGCGGAGGTAACGCTGCATGTCGGCGCCGGCACGTTCCAGCCTGTGCGGACGGAGAACATCGCCGAACACAAAATGCACAGCGAATGGTACGACGTGCCGCCCGAAACAGTGGCGGCGGTGGAGGCGGCGAAGGCGGAGGGGGCAAAAGTCTGGGCGGTCGGCACCACTTCGATGCGCGCGCTGGAATCGGCCGCGCGGGAAACAGGCCGTCTGAAAGCAGGGCGGGGCGATACCGATATTTTCATCACGCCGGGCTACCGTTTCCGCGTTGCCGACCGTTTGATTACCAATTTTCACCTGCCGAAATCGACGCTTCTAATGCTGGTCAGCGCGTTTTCCGGCATTGAGGAAATCCGGGCGGTTTACCGCCACGCCGTGGCAAAAGAATACCGTTTCTTCAGCTACGGCGACGCAATGGTGCTCGGGCGCAAGGATGATGCGGAATCCTTCTGATAGATGAAAAAAGGCCGTCTGAAAAACAGTTTTCAGACGGCCTTTTGTTTTCCCGCTTACTTTCGAAGCAGCCAAATCAGGCAGACGGCCGCTGCGGCAACGGCGAGCGCGGCAACAAACGCGCCGATTCCGGCAAAACGCAGCGACGGCACGTTGCCCTGCCATTCTTTCAGGCCGGTTATCATCGGCGTAATCAAATCCTGCTTTTTAAACAGGCGGTAAAACAAAACGGCCGCGATATGCAGCCCGGCCAGCAGAGCCAACAGGTTGAAAAAATTCACATGGATGCGGCGGAAGGTTTCGCCGCCGTTTTCCAGCCGGCCGTTCAGATAACCGTGGTAAAGGAAAGTGTTTTCATCGGCGGCAAACAGGCCGGTCAGCACTTGGAAAAGCACGGCGGCCAGCAGGGCGGCCACCATCAGCGCGCCCAACGGGTTATGCCCGGGATGCGCCTGTTTGTCCCAAGTGCCGCGCAGATAGCTGCCGATTTGCAGGGGACGGAAAAAACGGGCGAAACGCGCCGTGTCGCTGCCCCAAATGCCCCAGCACAGGCGGAAAACCAGCAGCGCGGCCACCAGCAGGCCGACGCGCAAATGCCAAGCCATCCAGCTGCCGCCGGTTTTCGCGCTGAACCACATGAAGGCAAGGGCGGCGGCCAGCGTCCAATGGAAAACGCGGACGGGCAAATCCCAGATTTTGATTTTCTGCATACTTTATCGTCTCGGTTTCATCGTTTCCCGCCGCTTTTTTCAGACGGCCTCAAAAGCAGTTTGAGGCCGTCTGAAAGCGGGCAGGGGGCTTATTCGATATTCTGCACCTGTTCGCGCATCTGCTCGATCAGCACTTTCAATTCGACCGAAGCCTGCGTGCATTCGGCGGCAATCGCCTTGCTGCCCAATGTGTTGGCTTCGCGGTTCAATTCCTGCATCAGGAAGTCCAAGCGTTTGCCCACGCCGCCTTTTTGCTCGGTAACGATGCGGCGGACTTCGACGATATGCGTTTTCAGACGGCTGAATTCTTCATCCACGTCGGCTTTCTGCATATAAAGCGCGAATTCCTGCTTCAGGCGGTCTTCGTCGATATTCTCCACCGCTTCGGCCAAACGGGCGCGTGCCTTGTCCAAATGCGCCTGCAATAAGTGCGGAAACAGTTCGGACAGGGCATCGACGATGCCGTCCATCGCCTCCAGCCGCTCCAAGATATGCGCCTGCAGCTTTTCCCCCTCGCGGGCGCGTGCGGCGGAAAAATCCTTCACCGCGTCGGCCAAAAGGTTTTGCACGGCCAGCGCAAACGTTTCCTGATCTTCGGCCTGGCTGACCAGCACGCCGGGGAAGCGCAAAATATCGGCCACCGTCAGCTTGCCCAAGCCGTCGAACTGCTTGCGCCATTTTTCGTTTAAAGCCGCCAGTTCGGCTGCCAAATCCTGATTGACGTGCAATTCGGCTGCCCCGTTTTCCAAAGCCTGAATCTGGATGCGGCATTCGATTTTCCCACGCACGGCGGCGGCGGCGATGATTTCGCGCAGGCTGCCTTCCAAATGGCGCAGGTCGTCGGGCATTTTGAACTGCACGTCCAAATAGCGGTGGTTTACCGCGCGGATGTCGAGGTTGATGCGTTTGCCGCCGCATTCGCCGGCCGCATTGGCAAAGCCGGTCATACTGTGAATCGTCATGTTTTTACTCCGTTTCTGTTTACGAGTGAAAGCAGGGGCAATATAACACATCCGCAGTGTTATAATTTTCATTTTTCAACAGACAGGACACCCCAGCATGACCGGCTATACCCGCACATCCCGCGCCGCCGACGCCTTACGCGCCGTCAAAATCACCCCTCATTTCCTGCCGCACGCCGACGGATCGGTTTTAATCGAATGCGGCAACACCAAAGCCATCTGCACCGCCAGCATAGACGAAAGCGTACCGCCGTTTTTGCGCGGCAAAGGGCAGGGCTGGGTAACCGCCGAATACGGCATGCTGCCCGCGTCCACCGCGACACGGATGCGGCGCGAGGCGGCAGCCGGAAAGCAGGGCGGACGCACGCAGGAAATCCAACGCCTGATCGGCCGCTCACTGCGCGCGGCGGTGAACATGGCCAAACTGGGCGAACGACAAATACTGATAGATTGCGACGTGATACAGGCCGACGGCGGCACGCGCACCGCATCGATAAGCGGCGCATACGTCGCTTTGGCGTTGGCCGTGAAAAAACTGCTTTCAGACGGCCTGATTGCCGAAAACCCGCTGACCGGGAGCATCGCCGCCGTATCGGTCGGCATCGTAAACGGCGTACCGCTGCTGGATTTGGATTATCCCGAAGATTCGGGCTGCGACAGCGACATCAACGTCGTGATGAACGGCGAAGGCAAAATCATCGAAATCCAAGGCACGGCAGAAGGCGCACCGTTTGATTTCGACGAACTGGCCAAACTCGTCAAACTGGCGCAAAAAGGCATTGCCGAACTGTCTGCCCTGCAGCAACGCGCACTGGCCGAAGCATAAGGCCGTCTGAAACATGAAATCCCTGATTATCTTCAACAAACCCTGCGGCGTGATCTGCCAGTTCAGCCCGCATGAAAAGCATCCGAGCCTGAAAGACTACATAGACGCGCCCGGTTTTTATCCCGCAGGCCGTTTGGATACCGACAGCGAAGGCCTGCTGCTGCTGACCGACGACGGGCAACTGCAGGCAAGGATTACCCAGCCCCGCTTCAAAGTGGAAAAAACCTACTGGGCGCAACTCGAAGGCATACCGGACACTGCCAAACTGCAACTGCTGCAACGCCCGATGGACTTAGGCGACTTTACCGCCCGTCCTGCCAAAATCCGGCTGCTGTCCGAGGAAGAAACCGGCCGATTATGGCCGCGTAACCCGCCCGTGCGCGTCAGAAAAACCGTGCCTGATTTTTGGCTGGAAATTAAAATCAGCGAAGGCAAAAACCGCCAAGTCCGCCGCATGGCCGCCAAAGCCGGCTATCCCTGCCTGCGCCTGATTCGCGTAGCCATAGGCCGTCTGAACCTGTTTGACGAGCAACTCGGCTTGGGGGAATGGCGTTACAGCGAATCCTTGCCGTAAACAATCAGGAAATACAGGGAAAGAGGCCGTCTGAAAGCAGATTCAGACGGCCTTTTCAGGCAATGAAGAGGGAACTTTGTTGAAGTGCAAAGTGGAAAAGATGTTTTTCGTGGAGTAGGGTAGGGAACTTCTCCGGCATTATCTGAATCATGCAAAATTGTTAGTAATGCCGGGAGAGGAAAAGGGTAGTGATGTGTTGCCTATCGTATCGCTCGCCGTCATCATGCAGCTGTACCAATTACCTGGCAGTTTATTGGTAGCAATTTACTAAAAGTTGCCTCATATTTTTATTTTAATTAACGACAGGAAATGTCCCCATGCAAGATAGCCTAACTCCCTTTATCGAATTTCGCGGCGCAGGCAAGCAATATGACGGCAAATATGCTGTGCGCGATTTGGATTTGACCATTTATCAGGGTGAATTTTTCGTGTTGGTGGGCGGCTCGGGCAGTGGCAAATCCACCACTCTGCGCATGATTAACGCGCTCATCGAACCGACCGACGGCAATGTTTACCTGCACGGCAAGCGCATTAAGGATTACGACATCCGCCAGCTCCGCCACCAAATCGGTTACGTCTTGCAGCAAATCGCTCTGTTCCCCACCATGACTGTGGCGGAAAACATCGAACTCATGCCAGACGTACTGGGGTGGCCGAAAGCAGAACGCAAAACGCGTGTGAATGAATTATTGGAGTTGGTGGAACTTGACCCTGCGCACTACCGCGACCGCTATCCGCATGAACTTTCCGGCGGTGAACAGCAGCGCATCGGCATTTTGCGCGCCATCGCCGCCAAACCCCAAGTTCTGCTGATGGACGAACCGTTTTCCGCGCTCGACCCGCTGGTGCGCACCGTGTTGCAAGACCAAATTGCCATGATTCACCAAAAATTCGGCACCACTATCGTTTTTGTTACCCACGATATGCAGGAAGCCGCCAAACTTGCATGCCGTATTGGTGTAATGCATAACGGCAAACTGGTACAAATCGGCACACCTGAAGAAATCAAAAAGCAACCAGCAAACGATTACGTGCAATCGCTGTTTTCCACCGCCGACGTACCCGATGCCCAACGCATCATCCACCAATTCTTACGGTTGGATAAACAGGGACAGGAAGCTGTGAGAAGGGCAGTGTTATGATGGTGAAGGCCGTCTGAAACCTCTTTCAAGGCGCTAATACCTTGCTGTAAAGCAAACATAAACATCTATTATTCAACATACTAACCATAAAATTTAAAACTATGTTCTCATCCCTAAACGTTACCCCAGCAGAACTCTGGCAAATGCTGCTTACGCATTTATGGCTTTCCGGACTGGCTTTGCTCGCGGCAGTAGCCATTGCGATGCCTGCCGCCGTGTTGTTTGCGCGCAGACAGCGTGCGGCCGAAGCAGTATTGCAGTTCACCAATATATTGCAAACTATCCCATCTTTGGCGCTGCTGGGCTTGCTGATTCCGTTTGTCGGCATTGGCTCGCCGCCCGTACTGATTGCGATCACGCTATACGCGCTGTTGCCGATTTTTCAAAATACCTATTTGGGGCTGACCCAAATCGACCAATCGATTCAAGATGCGTACACCGCATTCGGGCTGTCGCGTTGGCAGTCGCTATGGCGGATTGAGCTGCCGATGGCTTTGCCTGCCATGATTTCGGGCATCCGCACAGCGGCGGTGCTGATTGTCGGCACGGCAACACTGGCAGCGTTAATCGGCGCAGGCGGCTTGGGTAACCTGATTCTGCTCGGCATCGACCGAAATAACATGACGATGACGTTTACCGGCGCATTGCTCTCCGCGTTACTGGCTGTCGGCGTAAGCGGCATTATCGGACTGTTGCAGAAATCGCGACGCAAGCTGCCGATTATTCTTGCATTGGCGGTGGGCTTCGGCGCACTCGGTCTGTCGCAGATTTCGTTTACGCCTGCCACAAAAAACGTGGTGATTGCCGGCAAAATGGGCAGCGAGCCTGATATTCTGATTAACATGTATAAATTCTTGATTGAACGTGAAAATCCGAATGTGAAAGTCACAGTCAAACCTAATTTTGGTAAAACTACCTTCCTGTTTAACGCACTGAACAGCGGTGAAATCGACATTTACCCTGAATTTACCGGCACAGTGCTGGAAACCTTGGTGCAAGTGCCAACTGAACAGAAGAACCGCCATCTGTCGCCCGACGAGACCTATCGACTGGGCAAACAGTTATTGGTGGAACAATATCGGCTGGAATTTCTGCCGCCGATGTCTTATCAGAACACTTATGCGTTGGCAGTCAAAGAAAGTTATGGCGCGGCGCACCAACTGAAGACAATCAGCGACTTAAAGCAGGCTGCACCCGATATCCGCGCCGGTTTTTCTCTGGAATTTGCCGACCGGGCAGATGGCTACAAAGGCATGCAGGCTGCCGGTATTACGCTAAAACATATTGTTAGCCTAGAGCCCGCCCTGCGCTATACGGCGCTGCTGAATGACAAAATCGACCTAGTCGAAGCCTTCTCCACCGATGCCGAATTGAAGCAATACCAATTGCGCCTACTGAAAGATGATATTTTCCTGTTTCCTGCTTACCAGGGGGCACCATTGATGAAAGCAGAATTTGCCGCGAAAAATCGGCAAATCGTGGCCGCGCTGAACCGATTGGCCGGCAAAATCAGCGAAGAGGAAATGAGCGAGATGAACTACCGCGTGAAAGTGCAAGGCGAAAGCGCAGAAAATGTGGCGCGGGATTATTTAGAGAAGAATGGGTTGTTAGGAAAGTGAAATTGGCAGTAAGCCACCTGAAACCTAAAAAGCAGCCTGCACACCAAAACCCTTCATCAACCACCCTTAAAGGATATACCATGAAACAATACCTCCTCCCCATCATTGCCGCCCTGCTGTTGGGCGCGTGCACGACGTACACCAGCACCGGCATCAAATCGCGCCAAGAAAACATACTGGGGTTCTATGGTGAGAAGGCGGGCACGGGCAACAGCACCAAACCGCAGATGTACATCATCACCGACAAAAACGAATACCGCATCACCCTGCCACCTATTTTCCAAGCGGTGCAGCAGGCGGGTATTTTCAATGATGCCGTCCGCTACCGGCTCTCTATGGGTAACCCCTCCGGCAAATACTACGTCGGACTGGATATCCTTTACCCGTACAGCGAGAGTCGTGAGAAAAACCTGCAAGCATTTGAGATGCAACTGAGAACCCGAGGCATTACTGCCGAGCTTGGTCAAGAGTTTCGTGTATCTAAAACGGACGACGGTAAATCTATCCACGTATTTGTTGCGGCGGACACCAACTGGCAGCAGGTCAAACTGCAAAACCGTGAAGCGCTGCTGGCACAAAACCGGCTGGCAACCCCCATCACTCTGGAGATTCGTGAAGAGGGCCGCACGCAGCGTTCGGTCAAACCGCTGGATGGCAGCTCAGTCGGCATGTTGCTGTTAAGCCCGATATTGGTTCCCGCCATCCTCTTTACCGGTGGACTCAAGCCGTCGCGATAACTGCCGCTAATTCTGCCGCTGCGCAACCCCGCCAAAGCTCCCGTTCTGCCGAACTGCGAGGCGCGGCGGTTTGCCTATGGCGATTTGGAGCTTGTCAAGCAGGCGTTAAACAGGGTGGACGTGCTGTTTATGGTGTCCGCCGCCGAAAGCCCGACGCGCGAACAGGAGCATTTGACTTTGGTGCAGGCTGCTGCGGAAGCGGGCGTGCAACACATGGTCTATCTCTCTTTTGCACAGGCTGCGTTAGACAGCACCTTCACGCTGGCGCGTACCCATGCGGTTACCGAAAATGCAATCCTGCAAACGAATATGCGCTACACCTTTCTGCGCGACAATTTTTACAGTGAAATGATGGCAACGATTGCCAACGCAGACGGCATCATCGCAGGCCCAGCCGACGACGGGCGCGTTGCCTGCGTTTCGCAGCGCGATGTCGCTCAAGCGGCGGCAAACGTCATCGCCGACATCGCATGCGCCAATCTCCGCCACGATAATCAGACCTACACGTTAACAGGTTCCCAATCATTAAGTTTTGCTGAAATAGCCGCCGTCTTAACCGAAATCACCGGAGACGAGCTTGCCGCAATAATTTTATAGGTTGATAGGGAAGGAGCAAACTGAGCGGAGAATCAAGAATCTTAGAATAAAGCTGTTTATTAGAATATCACGGTATATAAATTAACATAATATAAATTATGCGTAATTATATTACCGGCTTCACGCAGCCTTGGCAACCGCAGTGTTTTCACTTTGAAACCAAGCCAAACGATGATGCAATGCCGCCACTTCGCCAATAACAATCAATGCAGGTGTGGCGGCATTTGCCGTTAAGCACTGCAAATCGGACAGTACGCCTGTTGCCACGGTTTGATTTTGCCGCGTTCCGTTACTGATGACGGCGCAAGGGGTATCGGCGGCACGACCGTGGTGGATTAGCCGTGCGGCGATATTTTCCGCTTTGATGGTTCCCATATAGACCGCCAAAGTCTGGTTGCTGCGGGCAAAGCTTGCCCAATCCACATCGCTGCCGTCGACCTTGCATTGCCCGGTGATGAATTGTACGGATTGTGCGTAATCGCGGTGCGTCAGCGGAATGCCCGCATAAGCCGCCGCACCGACGGCCGCAGTGATGCCGGGAATGATTTTGAACGGGATGCCTGCCTCGACCAGTATCTGTAATTCTTCGCCACCCCTGCCGAATACAAACGGGTCTCCGCCTTTCAGACGTACCACACGGCAGCCTTTTTGGGCATATTCGAGTAATAAGACATTGGTCTCTTCCTGCCGTACTTTATGGCCGCCCGCCCGTTTGCCGACGTTGATTTTCTCCGCATCTTTCCGAATCAGGCGGAGAATATCCGTGCTGACCAAGGCATCATATAGCACTACGTCGGCTGCCTGTATGGCCTGCAAAGCATGAATGGTAAGCAGGCCGACATCGCCCGGTCCCGCGCCGACTAAGGTAACAAAGCCTTGCTGCGTCTGTTTGGCAGCCAGCTCGGCCTTTAACTGCAAATCGGCCTGCGGACGGTTGTTTTGGGCGCAGTAGTCTTGAAAACGTCCGGCGAAAAGCTGTTCCCAAAACTGGCGGCGTTCGGGGAGACTGCCGAATTGCCGTTTGACGGATTCGCGGTTTTCGCCGGCAATTTGCGCCATCAAGCCGATATGCTGCGGCACCAGTTGTTCGATTTGAAGGCGGAGCCGACGCGCCAGCACGGGCGATGTGCCGCCGCTGGATACGGCGATTTGGATGGGCGAGCGGTCAATCACCGCAGGCACGATGAAGCTGCACAATTCCTGCCTGTCTACTACATTGACCAATTTATTGCCGCGTTCTGCCGCATCGGCCACCCGTCGGTTTAATTCTTCATCATCGGTGGCGGCAATGACCAGCACCGCCTGTCTGATGAGGCCGTCTGAAAAACTTTCGGCAATGCGGCAAATCCTGCCTTCTTCTGCCCATGTTTGCAGGTTTTCGGTCAGTTCCCGCGCTGCCAGCAAGACTTTTGCCCCGGCATCCAGCAGCGATTGGATTTTGCGCTCGGCCACCGTTCCGCCGCCTACAACCAAAACAGGCCGACCGCGAAGGTCGGCAAACATGGGGAAGTAATTCATGTCCGTATGTCCTTATCAATGGTCGTTCCATTTTAAGAGGCCGTCTGAAAAGGTAGAAATACCGTGTTTGTCTTTCCTTATAACGAAAGCGGCACATGGCGTTTTGAGGCCGTCTGAAAACCGTGCGGCAACATTTCAGACGGCCTTGTGTTAAAATCCGCAAGTTTCCGATTCCGACTGACTTTAACCTTTTCTCCGATTATGACCCAAGACAAAATCCTCATTCTCGACTTCGGTTCGCAAGTTACCCAGCTGATTGCCCGCCGCGTGCGCGAAGCCCATGTTTACTGCGAGCTGCATTCCTTCGACATGCCTTTGGACGAAATCAAAGCCTTCAATCCGAAAGGTATTATCCTCTCAGGCGGCCCCAATTCCGTTTACGAATCCGACTATCAAGCCGATACCGGCATCTTCGATTTGGGCATTCCGGTTTTGGGCATCTGCTACGGAATGCAGTTTATGGCGCACCACTTGGGCGGCGAAGTACAGCCCGGCAACCAGCGCGAATTCGGTTACGCGCAAGTCAAAACCATCGACAGCGAATTGACCCGCGATATTTACGACGACGCGCCAAACACGCTGGATGTATGGATGAGCCACGGCGACAAAGTATCCAAACTGCCCAACGGCTTTGCCGTTATCGGCGATACCCCGTCATGCCCGATTGCCATGATGGAAAACGTTGAAAAACAATTCTACGGCATCCAATTCCACCCCGAAGTGACCCACACCAAACAAGGTCGCGCCCTGTTGAACCGCTTTGTCTTGGACATCTGCGGCGCGCAACCGAGCTGGACGATGCCGAACTACATCGAAGAAGCCGTTGCCAAAATCCGCGAACAGGTCGGCAGCGACGAAGTGATTTTGGGTCTGTCAGGCGGCGTGGACTCTTCCGTAGCCGCCGCGCTGATTCACCGCGCCATCGGCGACCAACTGACTTGCGTGTTCGTCGATCACGGCCTCTTGCGCCTGAACGAAGGCAAAATGGTGATGGATATGTTCGCCCGCAACTTGGGTGTGAAGGTGATTCATGTCGATGCCGAAGAGCAATTCATGGCGAAACTCACCGGCGTTACCGATCCTGAGAAAAAACGCAAAATCATCGGCGCGGAATTTATCGAAGTATTTGATGCTGAAGAGAAAAAACTCACCAACGCCAAATGGCTGGCGCAAGGCACGATTTACCCCGACGTAATCGAATCCGCAGGCGCGAAAACCAAAAAAGCCCATGCCATCAAATCGCACCACAACGTCGGCGGCCTGCCTGAAAACATGAAGCTCAAGCTGCTTGAGCCTTTGCGCGACTTGTTCAAAGACGAAGTGCGCGAACTGGGCGTCGCTTTGGGCTTGCCGCGCGAAATGGTGTACCGCCATCCGTTCCCCGGACCCGGTTTGGGCGTGCGCATCTTGGGCGAAGTGAAAAAAGAATACGCCGACTTATTGCGTCAGGCAGACGACATTTTCATCCAAGAATTGCGCAACACCACCGACGAAAACGGCACATCTTGGTACGACCTGACTAGCCAAGCCTTCGCCGTGTTCCTACCCGTCAAATCCGTCGGCGTAATGGGCGACGGGCGCACTTACGACTACGTCGTCGCACTGCGCGCAGTCATCACCAGCGACTTCATGACCGCACACTGGGCAGAACTGCCATACTCGCTGCTCGGCCGCGTGTCCAACCGCATCATCAACGAAGTCAAAGGCATCAACCGCGTGGTTTACGATGTAAGCGGCAAACCGCCCGCCACGATTGAGTGGGAATAAGTTGAACCGCAACAGGCCGTCTGAAACCCCATTTTTCAGACGGCCTGACGGTAAAGCATCCTTTATTTGCTGAAACAGGCTTTCAGACGGCCTCCCTCTCCCCACAACCGCCCTACCCGTCCAGATACATATGAATACACACAATGCCCCGCAGATGCTTGCCTCCGTCGATTTAGGCTCCAACAGCTTCCGCCTGCAAATCTGCCAAAACAACAACGGCCAGTTACAAGTTGTCGATTCAATTAAAGAAATGGTGCGCTTTGCCGCCGGATTGGACGACAAAAAATATCTCGACGAAGCCTCGCGCCAGCGCGCCCTCTCCTGCCTGTCCAAATTCGGCGAACGCCTGCGCGGCTTTTCCGCAGAACAAGTGCGCGCCGTCGCCACCAACACCTTCCGCGTGGCAAAAAATATTGCCGAATTCATCCCTCAGGCCGAAGCCGCATTGGGCTTCCCCATCGAAATCATCGCCGGACGCGAAGAGGCCCGCCTGATTTACACCGGCGTGGTGCATACCCTGCCGCCGAACGGCGACAAAATGCTGGTGGTGGACATCGGCGGCGGTTCGACGGAATTCGTCATCGGCAGCGACATCCAACCCATGCGTACCGAAAGCCTGCCGTTGGGTTGCGTAACCTACAGCATGCGTTTTTTCCAAAACAAAATCGACGAAAAAGTCTTTCAGACGGCCATCACCGCCGCCCGCACCGAAATACAGCGCATCGCCAAAGCATATAAGGATACCGGTTGGGATTTCGCCGTCGGTACTTCCGGCTCGGCAAAATCCATCCGCGACGTATTGGCGGCCGAAACCGGCAACACCGAAGAAACCATCAGCTACCCCGGCATGAAAAAACTGATGCAGCGCATCTGCGAAGCCGGCAGCGTGAAAAAGGCCAAATTTGCCGGATTGAAGGCAGACAGGCTGGAAGTATTTGCCGGCGGCCTGGCCGTCATGCTGGCTGTGTTTGAAGAACTGGGCGTGCAAACCATGACCGTAACCGATGCCGCCCTGCGCGACGGCGTGTTCTACGACTTCATCGGCCGCAGCCTGAACGAAGACATGCGCGAACAAACCGTTACGCAGTTCCAGCAGCGCTACCACGTTTCCCTCAGCCAGGCCGACCGCGTGGCGCACACCGCCTCCATCCTGCTTGAAAGCCTTGCCCAAAACGCATCGGTACAAGAACTCAACCGCTGGCGGCAATATCTCCGCTGGGCGGCCAAACTGCACGAAATCGGCATCGACATCGCCTACACCGCCTACCACAAACACACCGCCTACATCCTCGACCAGGCCGATATGCCGGGCTTTTCCCGCCGCGAACAGCAAATCCTCTCCGTCCTCGCCCTCGGCCAGCGCGGCGACGTGCGCAAAGTAGTGGAACAGGCGGGCGGCAACACCATGATGTGGTTCGCACTCTTCGCCCTGAGATTGTCCGTTCTGTTCAACCGCGCCCGCCTGCCGCTGACCCTGCCGCAATTCACCCAATTGCGCAGCCCCGCCCCATCGTCCTTCATATTGCGCATCAGCGGAAAATGGCTGGAAGAAAACCCGCTGACCGCAGGCGCATTGGCGGAAGAACATGAGCAATGGGCGAAAATCAATATCCGTTTCGACATCCAGGCCGTCTGAAAGAACAAAATGTCCGATAACGAAGAAAACTGCGACTACACCCTCAACCAAATCCTGCATGCCGCCCTGCTCTCCCGCGGCTACACGGTCCGCGAAGAAGAAGGCAAACTGCTGCCCGCATTCAAAATACCCGTCGCCTTCGACACACTGGCCTACATCAACAGCCGCAACAACGGCAGCACCGTTACCCGCCTCGACGTGGAAACCCGCCTGCCCGACGGCCGCCTGCTCTACGAAGCCTATGGGGACATCGGCGGCAGCATCGAAGAAGCCCTCAGCGCGAATTGGGACAACTTTGAAAAAAGCGCGCTGAACGTCATGCTCGACGCCTTCAACCAAACCAGCGGCGCAGAAACCTGGACGCTTGATGGCCTGCCGTTTGCCGCCTATATCGGCAGACCCACGCTCAAATTTTCCGGCGGCAAACCGCAATGCCCGACCGAATCGCTCATCGGTGCGGTCAAAGAAGCACTGAAACGCACCCGCATCGGCAACGCCATCCACTTCGTCCGCTTTTACTACTGCCAAATCAACGGCGAAGCCGAAAGTGTGGAATTCATGCTCGACAACCAAAACCTGCCCTTCGCCGAACAGGCACTCGCCCGTTTGAAGTGGCCGAAACGCGAGGCCTTCTACAGCCTGCGCCTGTTCCTCATCCTGATTCCAGAAAAGGCCGTCTGAAAAACCTTTTGCGGGAAAACCATTGACTGAATGGCGAAAATACCGCATAATTCGCGCCTTTCGCGCCGGATTGTCCGGCCAAACCGAATTTTCCGCCGCGCCCTGCCGGCACGGCCTTGTTAGGAGGTGATGTTTTCATCACGGCGCATGCCCCGCCCTTTGCAGACAGCGGCATAACAACAGATTTACGCCGTCCCTTTTTTCAGACGGCCCCACTATTAACGAAATATCCGAAATTTGAAGGAAATAAAATGCCTACTATCCGTGTAAAAGAAAACGAACCTTTTGAAGTTGCCATGCGCCGTTTCAAACGCGCCATCGAAAAAACCGGCCTGCTGACCGAACTGCGCGCGCGCGAAGCCTACGAAAAACCGACTACCGAGCGCAAACGCAAAAAAGCGGCTGCTGTCAAACGCCTTCAAAAACGCCTGCGCAGCCAACAACTGCCTCCGAAAATGTACTAAGCCGAAACGCTTATCCGTTTTCAAAAAAACACCGCATCCGTTTGCGGTGTTTTTTGTTTTATAATGCCCGCTTTCCGATTCGAACAAGGAAACCAAAATGACTTTGAAAGCCAAACTGACCGAAGACATGAAGGCCGCAATGCGTGCCAAAGATCAGACGGCACTCGGCACAATCCGCTTAATCAATGCCGCCATCAAACAGTTTGAAGTGGACGAACGCACGGAAGCAGACGATGCGCGCGTTGCCGCAATACTCGGCAAAATGATCAAACAACGCAAAGACTCGGCCAAAATCTATGCCGATGCGGGCAGGCAGGATTTGGCGGACAAAGAAAATGCCGAAATCGAAGTATTGAACCGTTATCTGCCGGAAATGCTGTCCGAAGAAGAAATCGCCGCCGAAGTCGCCGCCGTGCTGTCCGAAACCGGCGCATCGGGTATGGCCGATATGGGCAAAGTGATGGGCGCGCTGAAAAGCAGGCTGGCGGGCAAAGCCGACATGGCCTTAGTCAATCAGGCGGTGAAGGCCGCCTTGAGCCGCTAGGCAGACAGCCATGCGCCAATCTTCGCTTTTTTTCCCACTGCTGCTGATTACCGTCGGCGCGGCCTGGTTTCTGAAAAGTACCGACATCCTGCCCGCCACCTCCACCTTAATCGCCGCCGCTTTCGCCACAGTCGGCGTGCTGGTGCTCCTGATGGACGGCATCAATAAGCAATCGGTCGTTGCCGGCCCCCTGCTGGTGTATGTCGGAGCCGCGATATATTTGCGAAACACTTATTGGATCGAGCTGTCGCCGCTGATTGCCTTGGGCATGATGATATTCGGCTGCCTGCTGTTGCTCTCCCGCAGCAGCCTGGTGCCGTATAAAACGCAGAAAAACCCGCCGCAATACTAGCTAAAATAAGAAACAGGCCGTCTGAAAATACCCTTTCAGACGGCCTTTTGCCATGCGGCAATACCGATATCCGACCATATCTCTTTTCAGACGGCCTGCATTTGGGCAGAGGCCGTCTGAAAACCGGGAATAAGGCTTGGCAGGACGGCAGCTTCGTCTTTGCCGTGCGGAAGCCCGGCCTCACAATCAAAGCTTTTTCTTCAGACGGCCTTCCGTTGCCAAGAGGCCGTCTGAAACTTCAGTATCGGCTTTTCAGACGGCCTGATGTATGGCGGAATACAGAGTATGCGGCTTTCCGTTATTTAACCGGCTTCAAAGTCGGCAGCACGGTGTCCCAGATGGCGAGGATTTCGGCTTCGCTGCGGCTCGTCCCTTCCGCACGGTCCGCGCCGAATTTCATCATGATGCGCGGGTCGCCTCCGTCCCGTTCCCATATCAGCATGTATTTGTTGCCCTGCCATTTGATCAGCTTTTCCGTGCCGGACATGCCGTTGATGTCGCGTTTGCCTTGGCGGATGGTGCGGTAGCCGGCGGTTTTGAAGATTTTGGCCAGCGTGCTTTTTTCGGAGACGAAGTCGCGTTCGAGCAGGGTCGGCTCGCCCGGCTGCAATACCGCGCCGTGCAGCATTTCCAGACGCATGTCGGTCTGCTTGGCAAAGCGTACCGCGGTGTTGGCTTTGAAGGGTTTGTCGCCGTCGTCGGCGATGAAGCCTCGAATCAGGCAGATGCCGCTTTGGTTCGGCACTTCGTATTCCTGCCGTTCGCGCAGGCCTTTGAGGAAGTCGGCGCGGTATCTTTTCTCCATGCCGTCAAGCATTTCTTTTTCTTTCGCCTTCCAGTTGGCGGGTTCTTTGCCGTTATTGGAAGGAATACGGAAATAGCCGCTGACGATGTAGGCGTCGTCTTTATCGAGTTTGAATATCAGGTTGGTGTCATAGGGCATGCCCCGGTCTCTAATAATATCCTCCCAGTCAAAATCTTTACGCGTTGCAAACATCACGGCCTGGCCGGGGATCAGGGTGCGGCTGCCGATAAAGATATTAGTCGCCCCGTAGGAACCGCTGCGTTCGAACTTGCGGATGTCTTGCATCTGCCGCGCCCAGTCGTTGAACAATACCATCACACTCCAGCCGTTGTATTCTATCCACGAGCTGCTGTGGCGGCGGACGGCCGGCAGACGCAATTGGTAGCGGCCGCTGCAATACGGTTGTTCGGTCCAGTAGGCGGTGTCGATGACGGGCGGACTGCCTGCGGCCCGGGCGGGGACGGCTGGAGTCGCGGCAGCCAGCAGTGCGGCTGTGAGGAAAGTACCGGTATATTTCATGCAGTGTGTCCTTAGGGCTGGGTTAATCGGGTTGTATGGGTTCGGCAATGGGTTTGAGGATGTGCAAACCGGACATATAGTGGATTAAATTTAAACCAGTACGGCGTTGCCTCGCCTTGCCGTACTATCTGTACTGTCTGCGGCTTCGTCGCCTTGTCCTGATTCAAATTTAATCCACTATAGTATCGCTTTGCATTTTTTCGGCTTTGTAAGGGCGTGGAATTTCTTTAAAGCATCAGGTGGGGTGCAATTAAAGTAAAACGCTATATTTCTATTTTAACAGGGTATTTCTCAAAACCGCATCCGACAAAAATAAAAAAAGCCG
The DNA here is from genome assembly GCF_001807735.1 of Neisseria sp. HMSC31F04. Classification (NCBI taxonomy): domain Bacteria; kingdom Pseudomonadati; phylum Pseudomonadota; class Betaproteobacteria; order Neisseriales; family Neisseriaceae; genus Neisseria; species Neisseria sp. HMSC31F04. The sequence continues at coordinate 64,205 of NZ_KV790835.1, forward strand.
TCTGAAAACGTTTTCAGACGGCCTTCCCCCCACATAAGCCGAACCGGGTTCGGCCTAAAGCAAACGGTTAAAAATCCTTAGTGGTGCGTATGTCCGATTTCAAAAGTCAGTGTGCTGTATGAAGCCTGTTTTTGGCATACTTTTTGGTCGGCATAATCGGCTTTGTACTCCACGCTTGCCTTCCAAAAGCCCTGGCGCAGCGGAATGATGTCCACCGTGCCGTCGGCTGCGGTTACATCGTAGAAGGCCTGCGCCTCTACTTTGTGCGATTTTTTGCGGTCGGTCAGGTCGAAGCCTTCGAATGTCGCGGTAACCGGAACATTGGCCAAAGGCTCGCCCTTATAGAGCACTTTTACTTTAAACAGTTCGCCTACGCGCACATTGGCGGGATTATCCAGCGGTACGATTTCCAAAAGATGATCCACAGGGCGCGTAATCACCGCGGTATCCGCGCTGTCATGGCCGACATTGACGATGTTTTTGCCGTACATCCGCGTTTGTTCGCAATATTCGGCATCCGGCATTTCAGTCATATTGACTTTTTTCCAACCGGCTTTGTTTTTCGACCAGAAAGTCGGCTGGTATTCCGCCGTTACCAAAAAGCTGCCTTCGCGTACCGGCTTTTTGCTTTCATATTGGTAATTGAATTCGCCCTTTTGCACCAAATTCTCATGGCCTTTGTCGGTATACAGCCGCATCGGTTTGCTGAAAATATGTAGCCGCTCTTGGGCAATCGGTTCAAATTCGGGGAATTCGCCATAGCCCAGCTGCGCTTTCAAAATTTCGCCGCCGTGGGTATGGTCTGTTTTTACCCAAACGCGGTGTGCATGTGCGGAGAAAACGGCAGCCGACAGCACTGCCGCCAATACAACTTGCTTCTTCATTCTTCATCCTGTGTATGACTTGTTTCGATTGTTATATTGTAACCATATTGATAAGGTTTTGCCAGTATTTGTTAAAAAAAATATCCGGACGTATAATTCCCAATTTATACAAACCGATACGGATATCCATATGCACCTTCCGGTAGAAATCAAAATCCTCAATCCGAAAATGGCCGAACAATTGCCCGCGTATGCCACGCCAGGTTCGGCCGGGCTTGACTTGCGCGCCTGTATAGATACGGCCGCCACCATCAAGCCGGGCGAAACATTCCTCATCCCGACCGGTTTGGCGGTTCATTTGGCCGACCCGGGCTACGCCGCCATGATATTGCCACGCTCCGGGCTGGGACACAAACACGGCATCGTTTTGGGCAATTTGGTCGGCCTCATCGATTCCGACTATCAGGGCGAACTCAAAGTTTCGGTTTGGAACCGGGGCAACGCGCCGTTTACCGTCGAACCGTTCGAACGCATCGCTCAGATGGTTATTGTCCCCGTCGTGCAGGCCGAATTTAAAATCGTGAACGAATTTGCCGCCAGCCAACGCGGAGAAGGCGGTTTCGGCAGTACGGGTAAATCCTAAGCTGCTGTTTTAATTATCTATTGTCGGAAATAAACAGACAGGCGATGCGGTTTGCAAAAAACATGGCGGGTTTGCCGACATCATTACGGCAAACCCGCTTTTTGCTTCACTTGGATTTGAATGCCCGCGTCTTGCTGCACGGCATCGGGAACATATTGTCAGTAAAGTTGAAACAGAATCAGTAAGCCGTAAACGGTACGCGGTAAACCTGCCCGTCCACCGACACATCGGCCAAGAAATCATGCCGTGCTTCGGTGCAAAGCGGCAGGCGCACGCTCTGTGCCAGCCAGCCGCCGTCTGCCTGACGGTGCAAGTCATAGCGATTGAAGCCCATATCCATATCCCGCATCGAAAAACTCACCGACACGGCCTTCTCCGCCCCGCTGCCGGATAAGGCAATATCAAACGGCGTTTTCAAACCCGCAGCCGGCGTAAAGCGCAACACGGCACCGTTCGGCAGCGTGCAGCCGCGGCCGATATCGCATGCCAAAGATTCGGCGGTAGGCTGCTGCTGTTGCCACCAATACAGCCCCGCCAGTTTTGCCGCCGCAAACACCAGCAGCAACACCGCCGCCGCTAGCCATTTCCCCTGCCCCTTCATCCTTCAAGCCTTCACATCAAAAAGCGCGATTATACCCCGCCCTCGGAATACGGCGGCAAGGGGGAGTGCCTCAATATCTGATACAATGCCGTCTGAAAAAAACAGCGGATTGAAAAATGAGCATTGCCAACAATAAAAAAGCCTTTCACGACTACTTTATCGAAGACGAACTCGAAGCCGGCCTGGTATTGGACGGCTGGGAAGTCAAAGCCATCCGCGCCGGACGGGTGCAGCTCAAAGAAAGCTACATACACTGGAAAAAAGGGGCATTCTACCTGGTCGGCTGCCACATCACCGCCCTGCCCACCGCCTCCACCCACGTCAAACCCGACCCCGTCCGCCAACGCAAACTGCTGTTGAAGCAAAGCGAAATCAACAAGCTCATCGGCAAAGTCGAACGCAGCGGCTATACCCTCGTCCCGCTCAATATGCACTACAAACGCGGCTACATCAAAATGGACATCGGCCTGGCCAAAGGCAAAAAACAACACGACAAACGCCAAAGCATGAAAGAAGCCGACTGGAAACGGGAAAAACAAAGGCTGATGAAAAACAGCCGCTAAACCGCCGGCACAACAAAAAGGCCGTCTGAAAAACCTTTTCCGGGTTTTCAGACGGCCTTTAAACTACCGCTCGTCATGCACGGCGGACATAATGCACAAACGCATACTCCAAACCGTTTTCCGCAATATGCGCCTCACGTCCGGCCTCCTGCCAAACCGCCGGATCGATTTCGGGAAAAAAAGCATCCCCTTCCACACGAAGGCCGATTTCCGTAATCCGCAGGTCGGTGGCCGACGGCATGGCGAGACGGTAAACCTGTTCCCCGCCCATTACCACGACCTCCTCCTCCCCCTCGCACATAGCGACAGCCTGAGCCAGGCCGGAAGCGGTTTCCGCGCCTTCGAACACACCTCCCGCCTGCCTGCTGACCACGATATTGCGGCGGTTCGGCAACGGCTTCTTCGGCAGCGAATCCCAAGTCTTTCGCCCCATCACCACCGGCTTGCCCGACGTATAGGCTTTAAAAAAAGCGAAATCCTCAGGCAAATGCCAAGGCATCGCATTGTCGATACCGATTACATTACCGTCGGCACAGGCGGCAATCAGCGTGATTTTCTGCATAACTCTTCCTTTTTTCAGACGGCCCGCATTATAGCCAAAAAGCACGCCCGCACACCAAACCCCGCCTCATGCTTTTCAGACGGCCTGAAGAATTAAAGCTATAATAAACACCTTGCAAACACCCTGCCGGCCGCAGAGGCCGTCTGAAAAACGGAACCGATAAAATGAAACAGAAAATCATCGAGCAAGCCCGCGCCAAAGGCGCGCAAGTTACCGCATTGCGCGAACAGGTGCTGGACATCGTATTGGAACACGAAGGCGTCATCAAAGCCTACTACGTCCTCTCGCAAATGCAGCAACACAGCAAGACCCCGGTCGCACCGCCCACCGCCTACCGCGCATTGGACTTCTGGGCCGAACTGGGCGTATTGCACAAAATCGCGGCGGTAAACGGCTACGTCTTATGCAGCCACGCCCGCCACAACTGCTGCGAACACGGCCACGCCGAACACACCGGCAGCGGCCACAGCGCCTTCATCCTCGTCTGCACCGAATGCGGCGCGGTGGACGAACAATCTCTGAGCCGACAATGGGGCGACCTCCAGCAGGCAGTCGCCGACACAGGCTTCTCGCTGACCGAAAAACACCTCGTACTGACAGGAATCTGCGCAAAATGCCGATAAAAAAAACCAAAGTCCACCTCATTTCAGGCTTTTTAGGCACAGGCAAAACCACCGCGCTGAAAAGCCTGATGGCGCAAAAAAAACCAAATGAAAAATGGGTGATATTAGTCAACGAATTCGGCGAAATCGGCATCGACGGCGCAGTATTGAGCGACGAAGGCATCCCCGTGGCCGAAATCGCCGGCGGCTGCCTCTGCTGCGCCGCCGGGCCGCAAATGGGCAGCGCGTTGGCCAAACTGTTGCGCAACGAACCCGACCGCATCATGATAGAAGCCAGCGGTCTGGCACACGCCGCCAGCGTCATCGACGAACTCAAGGCCGCCCCCTTCGCCAACCAACTCGAAATCGCCGCCGTCTTTACCGTGGTCGATCCGCGCCAATTCATCAACCCCGACTACGCCCAACAAGCCCTGTACAAAGACCAAATCGGCATCTGCGACATCTTGGTTGCCAGCAAAACCGACCTCTGCACCCCCGAACAACTTGCCGAATTCCATGACAAAGCGGCCAAACTGTTCCCGCCGAAAGCCAAAGTGGTCGAAGTGCAAAACGCACAGCTCGACATCCAATGGCTGGACATTCCCGTCATCGAAAAATCACGCTACCGCCTCAAAGCCCTGCCCGACAACACCATGGGTTTCCAATCGCAGGGCTTTACCTTCCCGGCCGGACAGGATTTCGACGGCGAAAGACTGACTAACTTTTTCAACGACCTGCCGAAACTGACCGAAGGCCTCGTCCGCGCCAAGGGCGTGTTCCAAGTGCTCGGCACATGGGTATGGCTCAACTGGGTGGACGGGCAATGGGGCGCAAACCAAGTCGCCTGGCGGCGCGACAGCCGTTTCGAACTGATCGCCAAATCCTTTGATGCGGATTGGATTGAGAAGAAACTGCAAGAGGCTTTGGAGAAATAATAGAGGTCGTCTGAAGAGTTTATTGCATTAAAGCTTGTAAAAATAATAGTTAGGGCAGGTATCAATGTAAGGTTGTGTCTATTCATTTATTATTGAATATGATTGCTAAATTTACAGGCTTCTGAGAACCTGTAAAAATCAATACTTAGAAAGAGAAATATGAAAATTACAGAAGTTTTTACTCCCAAAAGTAGTGCTATAAATCCTAAGATGTATGTTGCACGCCCTCAATTAGAAAGTAAATTGAAACGGGCTATTGAAAGGGATTTTCACACTCTGATATATGGAGAGAGTGGTAATGGAAAATCATGGCTTTACAAAAAGGTTTTAACGGAAGAAGGAGTACCATATAAGATAGTAAACTTAGGTACTGCAGCTAGAAATGGTTCCATTTCACAGGAGATTTTTAATGTCATTTCTCCGTTAGATTTTTATGAAAAAACAGGGTACAGTGAAACTAAACAGACAGGAATTTCCGCTGGTTTAAATCTTGGAGTAAAGGTAGAAGTTGGAGGTAATATAAATCATGTAGGACAATATTCAATTAGATCCAATGATATTTTGCTTAAAGCATTTAATTTATTTAATGAAGCGTATAAAGACCAAAGAAAATTTATTATATTGGATAATTTGGAGGCTATTTTTAATAATGAAAATTTAATGGATGAGTTAGCAAATATTATTTTGCTACTTGATGATGAAAGATATTCCATATATAAGGTGTATTTCTTGCTTGTAGGGAACCCCCAATGGAGTTTTGCAATATTTTAGAAAAACGAAAAACACGGAATCAGTATCAAATAGAATAAAAGAAATGGATGAAGTTGGAGGTTTATCTATTGAACAAGTACAATCTATTATTGAGAATGGTTTAAATCTATTAGGATTTATAATCTCTGACGAAGAACTTGATTTTTTGATTAAACATGTTTTCAATGTGACTTTGGGAATTGCACAACGAGTTCAAGAATATGGTGAACAATTAGCGTACGCAATCGAAGATAATAATAATATGTATGATAGGGGGCTAATTAAGATTGCCGATTATGAATGGCTTAAGGATGGATTAAAAGAATGTTATCAGCAAATTGAAAATAATCTAAATAGTATCAATACGGAGATAGCTAGAAAAAATCAAGTTATTTATTGCATAGCAAAAATTGAAGCTCATCAGTTTAATTCAAATGATATTACATCTTTAATTAAAGAGAAGTTTCCAGAAACAATTCCTGAAACTAATATGGGTATTGGTAATATTCTTTCGGAATTAAGTAAAGGAGATTCTCCATTAATAATTAAAAATAATAAAGTTAATTCTTATTCAATAAAAGATCCAAAATATTTAATGTGTATTAGGATAATGCTTAGAAAAAGTTATGATGGTAAAAAAGTTGAAAAATTGAACTTTGGACAGTTTGCACAGAGAGGTTTAGATTTTGGAGATTCTGAGTAAGGAGAAAATATATTATCAATATATTGTTGCTTGCTAAAATAATTTAAAGATACCAAATATGTGCCGTTACATCCTCCACCGCCTATTACTCTTAATCCCCACGCTGTTGGGGATTTTGGCGATTACTTTTGCCGTTATCCAATTCGTGCCGGGCGGGCCGGTGGAGCGGATGGTGCAGCAGTTGACGCATGGCGCAGTCGGCGGTGAGACGGCGGCTGTGGTGGCGGAAGATACGATGAAAAACGGCAATCGCATCAGTCCGGAAGATTTGGCGGCGTTGAATGCGCTGTACGGTTTCGATAAGCCGCCGCTGACGCGGTTTGCGGATATGGTGTGGCGGTTTGCCCGTTTTGATTTGAGAGAGCTATACGCCGCCATTTTGCCGGACAAAACCGCAGGCAGCGCCGCCAAGTTTCTGACCGAACACCTGATTGACCCTGCCCATACCTGATTGAGTGCGTTTACACCGACAACTGTACGGAATACAAAGGCTCGGCCAACCATGCTTTCGGTGTAGCCTGTTATGAGAACGGGATTGGTCAAAAGTTTACCCGGGTTGCCCGTCCGCAGACCAACGGTAAGGCGGAGCGGGTTATCCGCACCCTGATGGAGATGTGGCATGAGAAACAGTCGTTTGAGAGTCCGGAACATCGGCAAAAGGAGTCGTGCCGCTTTATTGATTTTTATAATACTGTGAAGCCACACCGCAGTTTGAACGGCGATACGCCGTTTGAGGTCTTGCAGGCTTATTTTTCTCAACCTGTGGTGTAAACAACGCGGTTATTTTCTACAGATTATACAGGCTGGAATACATTTTTTCTAAGGAAAATTTATTTTTATAATACATTTTCTCAAACGAAAAAATGGGGGAAAATACATTTTTTTGAATGAAAATCTAAAAAATTTTTTGTTTCACAGATAATAAAGTTTACGAATGGACGGGTTACGAATCGGCAGGGAAGACCGGGACGGTTTAAGAAAGAAATAATGAAAATGGATTGAAAGGTCGTCTGAAGACAAGGTTTCAGACGGCCTCTTCTTCCTATTAGGAAAAAACTGTCAGCCTGCTTCCCGCTCCTGCCAGTTGAAACATGCCGCCAAATCGGTATTGAAATGAGCGCCGATGTTTTGCCGCTTTGCGTATGCGGCTTGGGCGACGGCGAGGCTGCATTCAAGCAGGTTGCGGTTTTCGTATTCGGACGCGGTGTGCGGCTCGGCTTGGTTGTGCTTCCAAAGCCGCAGTTGAGCGATGGCGCGGCGCAGGCCGGTATCGTTACGGAGGATGCCGAGATGGCGTTGGTTGAACGCTTGCAGGACGGGGCGGCTGAATGTGTTTTGGAGGTCGTCTGAAAAGATGCCTGCTTCGGCGGTGGGACTTTCAGACGACCTTTGGGGCGGTACGGTTTGGAACGCTTGTCCGTCCGCGATGGTTTGGGCGGCAAGCCTGGCGGTAACAACGCATTCGAGCAGGGAGTTGCTGGCGAGGCGGTTGGCTCCGTGCAGCCCTGTGCAGGCGGTTTCGCCTAAGGCGTAGAGCTGCGGCAGGGAGGTTCTGCCGCAGGGGTCGGTTTGGATGCCGCCGCAGGTGTAGTGTTGCACGGGGCGGACGGGGATGGCTTGGCGCGTAATGTCCAAGCCGCATTGGGACAGGCAGTGCCGATGGATGGAGGGGAAATGCTGACGGACGAACTCTGCGGGTTGGCGGCTGATGTCGAGTGAGACGAAGTCTTGCGTTTGTTTGGCGATTTCGGCGGCGATGGCGCGGGCAACAATGTCGCGCGGTGCAAGTTCGGCGCGGCGGTCGTAATGCGGCATAAACCGTTCGCCCGCTTGGTTGGTCAGGATACCGCCTTCGCCGCGCACGGCTTCGGAAATCAGGAAAGTGCGGCCGTTTTCAGACGACCTTGCCAAGCCTGTGGGGTGGAATTGGATAAATTCGAGGTTTTCGACTGCGCAGCCTGCGCGTATCGCCATGGCGACGGCGTCGCCCGTGCATTCGGGCGGCGTAGTGGTGGCGGCGTAAATTTGCCCGAGGCCGCCGCCTGCGAGTACGGTATGGCGGGCGCGGATGCGGTAGGTTTCTTGCGTTTGGCGGTCGAGGATGGTCAGTCCGCACGCCGCGTCTGATTCGGTTTGGATGTCCAACGCCATCTGCTGCTCGTAAACGCGGATGTTCGGGCGGCGGCGTATTTGGGCAATCAGGCTCTGCATGACGGCTTCGCCCGTGTAGTCGGCGACGTGGGCGATTCGGCGGCAGGTATGCCCGCCTTCGCGCGTCAGGTGCAGGTCGTTATGATTCCGGTCGAACGCCACGCCCTGTGCCAACAGCCATTCGATTGCCGGTTTGCCCTGCGACAGGATGGTGCGGACGGCGGTCTCGTCGCACAAGCCCGCGCCCGCTTCCAAAGTATCGGCAACGTGTTTTTCGATGTCGTCCTCTCCCGACCACGCCGCCGCAATCCCGCCTTGCGCATGACGGCTGGCGGTGTCGTCCAGCCGGTTTTTGCACAAAATGACGATACGGAACGATTCAGGCAGCGACAGGGCGAGCGTCAGTGCCGCCAGCCCGTTTCCGGCAATCAATACGTAGCAATCGGTTTGCATGGTGTTGTCCTTGTTTGAGAGGTTGTCTGAAACGGTATAGTGGATTAATCAATGCCCCGACATATGCGACATGGTATTGAGCAGCACCACGCCCAGCAAAATCAAACCGATGCTGACAATCCCAATGAAATCAGCTTTCTCACCGAAAAACACCACGCTGACTAAAGCCGTTAAAACCAGTCCCACGCCTGCCCAAATGGCGTATGCTGTAGCCAGCGGCATGGTTTTCAGTGTCATAGACAAGGCCCAAAAACACACCGAAAAGCTGACTACCACGCCAATAGAAGGCCACAGTTTGCTAAACCCGCCACTCAGTTTGAGCATGGAAGAACCGCAGACTTCGCTTAAAATTGCTACAGTCAGAAAGAGCCAGTGCATTTGCATGTTTTTACCTGATAAATGAAAGAAAGTATAATTATATCAATGCAATAAAATAAAAAACAGTCTTGTTTTTAAAGATTTTTTGTGCGCAAACCCCGTCTTGGGAAAGCAGGCGGGCGGTATTTTCAGGCTGCACCCATTACGAACGGCAAATCAGGCGGGCCCCATGCCGTTGAACACATCCCCGCGTTTGAGTCCTGCCGCGAAGTCGAGCATACGCTGCAAAGGCAGTTTGGCGGCTTCGCCCAGCTTTCTGTCCAACAGGATTTCGTTGTGTCCGCTTGTCAGGGCGTATTTGATGCCGCCCAGCGAATTCATCGCCATCCACGGGCAGAACGCGCAGCTTTTGCAGCTTCCGCCGTTGCCCGCCGTCGGCGCGGCGATGAATTCTTTGTCTGGCGCCTGCTTTTTCATTTCGTGCAGGATGCCCAGATCGGTTGCCACGATGAATTTCTTTTCAGGACGCGATACGGCGGCTTTGAGCAATTTACTGGTCGAGCCGACCACATCGCCCAGTTCGATGACGCTTTGCGGCGATTCGGGATGAACCAGTACCACCGCGTCGGGGTGTTCCGCCTTCAACGCCGCCAGCTCCTGCCCCTTGAATTCGTTATGGACGATGCACGAACCCTGCCACAAAAGCATATCCGCGCCCGTTTCGCGGCGGATGTAGTCGCCGAGATGGCGGTCGGGCCCCCAAATCAGCTTCTCGCCGCGCGATTTCAGATACGACACGATTTCCAACGCCACCGAAGACGTTACCACCCAGTCGGCGCGCGCTTTCACGGCGGCGGAAGTGTTGGCGTACACTACCACCGTGCGGTCGGGGTGTTGGTCGCAAAACGCTGAAAATGCTTCTTCCGGACAACCCAAATCCAAAGAACATTCTGCTTCCAAATCAGGCATCAGCACCGTTTTTTCAGGGCAGAGGATTTTCGCGCTCTCGCCCATGAAGCGCACACCTGCCACCACCAATGTACCGGCTTCGTGTTCCGCGCCGAAGCGCGCCATCTCCAGCGAATCGCCCACGCATCCGCCCGTTTCCAAAGCCAAATCCTGAATCAGCGGATCAACGTAATAATGCGCCACCAAGACTGCGTTTTTCTCCTTCAGCAAAGTCTTGATTTCGTCTTTCAGACGACCTGCCGTCTCGCGGTCGGGCGTGTCGGCAACCTTCGCCCACGCCTGACGGATTTGGCAGGCGGAAGTCGGCGTTTGGATGAGGGGCATATCGTAGTCGAACGAGCGGCGGGCGGCGGTTTGCATGATGTTTCCTTGTAGCTGGTTTTTGAAGCGGCATGAAGGTTTGCCGTCTGTTTTTCAAACTGTTTTTATATTATGCTCAACTTGAGTATAATATGCAAGGTCGTCTGAAAACAGGTTTGAGATACCGCAAAACCGACCCGCTTCGTTCCGACAAACCGCTTTGGTTTACAATAAAGCCTTTCCCACCCGCAGAAAGCCAAGCATGGACGCCTACCCCGAAGCCGAAGCCCCGCCGCAAAGCATCGTCGAGCTGGTTCCCGTATTGATTGCCGTTACCGACGGCGGCCTGCGGGTGTTGACCGTCGCCCAAGGCACGCTCCTGCCCAACGGCCCGCTCTCCCCCCTGCGCAATTCCCTGCAGGCGGGCGTGAAGCTGTGGGTCGCCAAGCAGACTTCGCAGCCTATGGGTTATGTGGAACAGCTTTACACCTTTGTCGATACCCACCGCCGTAACGAACACGGCATGCCCGTCTTGTACGTCAGCTACTTGGGGCTGGTGCGCGAGGCAGCCGACAGCATCCTGCATCCCGACGCGAAATGGCAGGACTGCTACGACTATTTCCCGTGGGAAGACTTGCGCACCGACGGCGGGCAGCGCGACGCCATCGTCAGCCGCCTGCGCATTTGGGCAAACTCGGCGGACACGGAGGAAGTCCGCCAAAAGCGGCTCAAACGCATTCATTTGTGTTGGGGAGTCGAACCGGAAAACTGGTCGGAAGAATACGTTTTGCAACGCTATGAAATGCTGTATGAAAGCGGTCTGATAGCGGAAGCCGCCGAGCCGCAGGCAAACTTCGACTTCGCGCTCACGGGGCAGCCCATGCGCCACGACCACCGCCGCGTGCTGGCGACCGCCCTGTCCCGCCTGCGTGCCAAAATCAAATACCGCCCCGTGATTTTCGAACTGATGCCGCCCGAATTCACGCTGCTGCAACTGCAAAACAGCGTCGAAGCCATCAGCGGCAGATTGCTGCACAAGCAAAACTTCCGCCGCCAGATTCAGCAGCAAAACCTCATCGAGCCGTCGGATACCGGCGTATCGGGCAGCAAAGGCCGTCCCGCGCAGCTTTACCGCTTCCGCGACGACGTCCTGCCCGACAGGCTGATTTCGGACATCGGACTGCCGCTGGACAGCCGTTAGCCCGTTTTCAGACGACCTATAGTGGATTAACAAAAATCAGGACAAGGCG
>NZ_KV790835.1:75848-100139 GCF_001807735.1 Neisseria sp. HMSC31F04
CCGTACTGGTTTAAATTTAATCCACTATAAAATAAAGTTTTGCCCCGTCGGTGCAACATCCATCTTTTTCAATAAAGGAAACCCCATGTCGTCTGAAAACACCCTCTTCCCCCTGCCCGACACCCTGTTGCGCCCCATAGTCGAACAAGCCTTGCACGAAGACTTGGGCAGGCGCGGCGACATTACGTCCGCCGCCGTCATCGCGCCCGACAAAACCGCCAAACTCTTCCTCGTCAGCCGCGAAAACGGCGTTATCGCCGGTATGGACTTGGCACGCCTCGCCTTTCAGACGATGGATCCGTCCGTCCGCTTCCAAGCTGAAATCCAAGACGGGCAAGCCGTCCGCGCAGGTCAGACGCTGGCTGTCGTCGAAGGTAACGCCCGCGCCCTGCTTGCCGCCGAACGCACCGCGCTCAACTACCTCACGCACTTGAGCGGCATCGCCACCGCCACCGCGCGTGCCGTTGACGAAGTCGCCGAATATGGTACAGACATCGTGTGCAGCCGCAAAACCATCCCCCTGCTGCGCGTCCTGCAAAAATACGCCGTCAGGGCGGGCGGCGGCACAAACCACCGCATGGGTTTGGACGACGCCGTACTCATCAAAGACAACCACCTCGCCTATTGCGGCAGCATCGCCCAAGCCGTGCAGCAGGCAAAACAGGCTGTCGGACCGTTGACCTGCGTGGAAATTGAAGTGGACACGTTGGCACAACTGGACGAAGCCATCGCAGCGGGTGCGGAACGGATTTTGCTGGACAACATGGATGACGAAACCCTGAAAGAAGCGGCAAACCGCTGCCATACGCAAACCGCCCACCCCCACACCGTCTATTGCGAAGCATCGGGCGGCATCGGCTTCGACCGCCTGAAGCGCGTGGCACAAACCGGCGTGGACGGCATCGCCCTCGGCTATCTGACCCACAGCAGCCGCTCGTTAGACATAGGCTTGGATTTCGTGGCGTAAGTTCAATGACACATCGATATCCAATTTCCCCCAAAATAGAAAAATAGAAAAGGAGGCCGTCTGAAACCTGTTTTCAGACGGCCTCAAATCCGAATTTCAAATTCCGGGCTTCAATTGATATGCCGTATCCGTACCCTTCCGCATAGTGTCCGCCGCGATTGAAAATAAGCCGAACATCGGCTTAAATCGGCTAATTCCGATTTATCTTCATCTATTTTTTCTCAAAACATCATCCGTGCAAGCAACAATCGGTGCAATCGGTTAAAATGGGCCGTCTGAAATTTGTTCGACCGAATCGAGAAAACCATGTCCCAACAATACGTCTATTCTATGCTGCGCGTGAGCAAGGTTGTGCCGCCGCAGAAAACCATCATTAAAGATATTTCCCTTTCTTTCTTCCCCGGCGCGAAAATCGGCCTGCTCGGTTTGAACGGCGCGGGCAAGTCCACTGTTCTGCGGATTATGGCGGGTGTGGATAAGGAATTTGAGGGCGAAGCCGTGCCGATGGGCGGCATCAAAATCGGCTATCTGCCGCAAGAGCCGGAGCTTGATCCTGAGAAAACCGTGCGCGAGGAAGTGGAAAGCGGTTTGGGTGAAGTGGCCGCCGCGCAGAAACGTTTGGAAGAAGTGTATGCCGAGTACGCCAATCCCGATGTGGATTTTGACGCACTGGCGGAAGAACAGGGCCGCTTGGAAGCGATTATTGCGGCAGGTTCGTCAACCGGCGGCGGTGCGGAGCACGAATTGGAAATCGCCGCCGATGCGCTGCGCCTGCCGGAATGGGATGCCAAAATCGGCAATCTGTCCGGCGGTGAAAAACGCCGCGTTGCCTTGTGCAAACTCTTATTGAGCAAACCCGATATGCTGCTGCTGGACGAGCCGACCAACCACTTGGATGCGGAATCGGTGGAATGGCTGGAGCAATTCTTGGTGCGTTTCCCCGGTACAGTCGTTGCGGTAACGCACGACCGCTACTTCTTGGACAACGCCGCCGAATGGATTTTGGAACTTGACCGCGGACACGGTATTCCGTGGAAAGGCAATTACTCGTCTTGGCTGGAGCAGAAAGAAAAGCGCTTGGAAAACGAGGCGAAATCCGAAGCCGCGCGCGTGAAAGCGATGAAGCAGGAATTGGAATGGGTGCGCCAAAATGCCAAAGGCCGCCAAGCCAAGTCCAAAGCGCGTTTGGCGCGTTTTGAGGAAATGAGCAACTACGAATACCAAAAACGCAATGAAACGCAGGAAATCTTCATTCCCGTCGCCGAGCGTTTGGGTAACGAAGTGATTGAATTTGTGAATGTTTCCAAGTCGTTCGGTGATAAAGTGCTGATTGACGATTTGAGCTTCAAAGTGCCTGCGGGCGCGATTGTCGGCATAATCGGCCCGAACGGCGCGGGTAAATCGACGCTGTTCAAAATGATTTCGGGCAAAGAGCAGCCTGATTCCGGCGAAGTGAAAATCGGGCAAACCGTGAAAATGAGCCTGATTGACCAAAGCCGCGAAGGTTTACAAAACGACAAAACCGTGTTCGACAACATTGCCGAAGGTCGCGATATTTTGCAGGTCGGGCAGTTTGAAATCCCCGCCCGCCAATATTTGGGACGCTTCAATTTCAAAGGCAGCGACCAAAGCAAAATCGCCGGCAACCTTTCAGGCGGCGAACGTGGGCGTTTGCACTTGGCGAAAACCTTGTTGAGCGGCGGCAATGTGTTGCTGCTGGACGAGCCGTCCAACGACCTCGACGTGGAAACCCTGCGCGCGCTGGAAGACGCATTGCTGGAATTTGCCGGCAGCGTGATGGTCATTTCGCACGACCGGTGGTTCCTCGACCGCATCGCTACGCATATCTTGGCTTGCGAAGGCGATTCGAAATGGGTCTTCTTCGACGGCAACTATCAGGAATACGAAGCCGATAAGAAACGCCGACTCGGCGAAGAGGGCGCGAAACCGAAACGTATCCGCTACAAACCGGTAACCCGCTAAAGCATGAAGAGGCTACCTGAAAGCTTATTGTCCAGCTTTCAGGTAGCCTCTTTGTTCAGTTTCCAAATAACAGTTCAAATAAATTTAAGTGTGCACTAATGACCCCGCTGACCAACTTGCTCTCCCAACTCCGCCAACAAAGCCAAACCGTCCGCGACCAAGGCACGGCCTTTGAAAATTTGATGGTTGCCTATTTCCAAATCGAACCCTGCTATAAAGAGCTGTATCAAAACGTACAGCCCTACGGCACATGGGCGTCGGAGCATTTAAACGAACTGGATTTGGGCGGCACAACCGACGCAGGTATCGACTTGGTCGCCACCACCTTCACGGGCGAACATCACGCTATCCAATGCAAAAACTACGCACCTGACCACACGCTGCAAAAGAAAGACATCGACAGCTTCTTCACCGCGTCGGGTAAAACGCACTTCAGCAACCGCATTATCGTTTCTACCACCGACAAATGGTCGAAAAACGCCGAAGATGCACTGGAAGGGCAGCATATTCCTGTTTCCAAAATCACCCTGTCGGATTTGGAAAACAGCGTTATCGACTGGACGCAATACCACATCGGCGAACCGCCGAAACGCAAAAGCAGAAAATCACTCCGCCCTCATCAGCAATCGGCGCTAACCGCCGTGTCAAACCGCTTCGCACGCGGCGAAACACGCGGTAAGCTGATTATGGCCTGCGGAACGGGTAAAACGTTCACTTCGCTGCGGATTGCCGAACATTTGGCCGGCAAGGGTAAGCGCGTACTGTTTCTCGTCCCCAGCCTGTCGCTGCTTTCCCAAACCCTTCGAGAATGGACGCAGGATGCCGATTTGCCGCTGCGCAATTTCGCCGTTTGCTCCGATAGCGAAGTCGGCAAATATAAAAAAGACGATGACCGCGCCATCGTCCGCACCAGCGATTTGAACTACCCTGCCACCACCAACGCCAAAAGCCTGTATCAGGCGGCCAGCGTGTTGCATGACGCAGAACACATGACCGTCGTCTACTCCACCTACCACTCCATCGATGTCATTCATCAGGTGCAGGCACAATACGGGCTACCTGAATTCGACCTGATTATTTGTGATGAAGCGCACCGCACCACCGGTGCAACGTTTGACGGCGACGACGAATCCGCCTTTGTCCGCATACACGATTCCGGTTACATCAAAGGCGCAAAACGTTTGTATATGACTGCTACCCCGCGCATCTATGGCGAAAACGCCAAAGAAACAGAAAACGTGGTTTTGTATTCTATGGACGATGAAACCCATTACGGCAAAGAATTTTTTGTCCTAACATTTTCCCAAGCCGTTTCAGACGGCCTGTTGGTCGATTACAAAGTCATCGTCCTAGCCATCGAAGAAAGCCACATCCAACGCCGTATCCAAAACCTGCTCACCGACGGCAACAACGAACTCAAAGTCGATGACGCCGCCAAAATTGTCGGTTGCTGGAAAGCCCTGTCCAAATACGGCCTAAACGGTGAAGAAGGTGCACTGTACAATCCTATGCGACGTGCCGTTGCTTTCTGCCAAGTTATTGAAAAAGAATATAAAGGCAACAAACACAAAGTCAGCTCCAAACTGATTGCCGAAATGTTCCAGGCCGTGATTGAAGAGTACCAGCAGGCGGAACGCACCGCCCTGCTCAAACAAAATCCCGATTTGAAACTGCCACCGCAACTAACAATGACCTGCGAAGCCGAACATGTGGACGGCGGCATGAATGCGGGTGAAAAAGAAAGCAGGCTGCAATGGCTGAAAGCACCCGAAGGGCTGCCTGAAAACACCTGCCGCATCCTCTCAAATGTGCGCTGCCTATCCGAAGGCGTGGACGTTCCCGCGCTGGATGCCGTATTATTCCTCACCCCGCGCAATTCCCAAGTCGATGTCGTGCAGTCGGTCGGCCGCGTTATGCGCCGTGCCGAAGGCAAACAACAGGGCTACGTTATCCTGCCCGTCGTTATCCCCGCGGGTATAGAAGCCGAAGACGCATTGGACAAAAACGAAAACTACAAAGTTGTCTGGCAGGTTTTGAACGCCCTGCGCGCGCACGACGATCGCCTTGACGCGATAATTAACAAATTGAAGTTCGGCGGCAAAGACACACAGAAAATGGAAGTCATCGCCGTTGCCGACAAAATCGCCCCGAAAGCCAAGAAACAAAGCAGCGGTGATAAAGCTCGCAACAAGGCACGCGGCGGCAACGCAATCGGTACACCCGATACCCCCGCGCCCATACAAGAAACCCTCCAATTCGAAATCGGCGAAATCGAACGCGCCCTCTATGCCAAAATCGTCAAAAAATGTGGCAACCGCCGCCATTGGGAAGACTGGGCGGGCGACATCGCCAAAATCGCCCGCACCCATATTGACAGCATCAATGCTATTCTAGAAAACCCTGCCAACGAAGCCGAACGCACTGCCTTCGAAGCCTTTGCCGCAGAACTGCGTGACGACCTCAATAACGCCGTCAGCGACGAAGAAATCGTCGAAATGCTGGCGCAGCACATGATTACCAAACCCGTGTTCGACGCACTGTTTTCCGATTACAGCTTCGCCGAACACAACCCCATGAGCCGCGCCATGCAGAAAGTGCTGGATTTATTGCAGCAGAAAAACCTCCACAAAGAGCGCAATACCCTGCAATCCTTCTACGACTCCGTCCACCTGCGTGCCAGCGGCATCGAAACCGCCGAAGGTAAGCAAGAAATCGTCCTAGAACTCTACGACAAATTCTTCCGCAACGCCTTCCCGCGCATGACCGAACGGCTCGGCATCGTTTACACGCCCGTCGAAGTTGTCGATTTCATCATCAAAAGCGTGGAAGACGTCTTACAGCACGAATTCAAAAGCAGCCTGCAAGACAAAGGCGTGCATATCCTCGACCCCTTCACCGGCACAGGCACCTTCATCACCCGCTTGCTGCAAAGCGGCATCATCCCACACGACAGGCTGCCTGAAAAATACCAAAGCGAAATCCACGCCAACGAAATCGTCCTGCTCGCCTACTACATCGCCGCCATCAACATCGAATCCGCCTACCACGGCATACTGGCAGGCAACATTGACGGCAACGTTTCAGACGACGTCCCCTACGTTCCCTTTGAAGGTATCTGCCTGACCGATACCTTCCAAATGTATGAGAAAGGCGACATGCTGGACGAAATGCTGGTGGACAACAGTGCACGCCGCAAACGGCAGAAAGCCTTGGACATCCGCGTCACTATCGGCAATCCGCCCTATTCCGCAGGGCAGGAATCCGCCAACGACAATAACGCCAACATCGAATACCCGCATCTGGACGCACGCATCCGAGAAACCTATGCCGAACACTCCGCCGCTACCAATAAAAACGCCCTGTACGACAGCTACATCCGCGCCATTCGCTGGGCATCCGACCGCATCGGGCAGCAGGGCGTTATCGGCTTTGTAACCAATGCAGGCTGGGTGGAAGCCAATACAGCAGACGGATTGCGCAAATGTTTGGCAGAAGAATTTTCTAGCCTGTATATCTTCCACCTGCGCGGTAACCAACGCACATCAGGCGAACGTTCTCGCAAAGAGGGCGGCAAAATTTTCGGCTCAGGCAGCCGCGCGCCGATTGCCATATCGATTCTCGTCAAAAACCCGCAGTCCGAAAAACAGGGGCGGATTTACTTCCACGACATCGGCGACTACCTGACCCGCGAACAGAAGCTGGAAACCATTGCCGAACTCGGCAGCATCAACGGCATTGCCGAACGGCAGGGCTGGCGAGAAATCGTCCCCGACGAATTTAACGATTGGCTCAACCAGCGTGACCCGAATTTTGATAATTACATCAGCTTGGGGGATAAAAAGGATAAAGATGCACTAGTGGTGTTTGAAAATTATTCGAGAGGTATTGCAACAAGCCGAGATATTTGGTGCTACAACTTTTCAAACAGCCTTCTGCGTCAGAATATGCAGAAGATGATTCACTTTTATAACAGTGAAGTGGCACGCTTTCAGGCAGCCTGCAAAGGGCTACCTGAAAACCGGCAGCCTGAAATTGACACATTCATCAATTATGATGATGCAAAGATTAGCTGGAATAGAAGTTTGAAAAATGATTTTGCCAAACAGAAAATTCATAAATTTGAAGAACAGTCTATGAGAATCGGTTTGTACCGCCCATTTACTAAAAGCCCTGTCTATTTCAACAGACAGTTTAATGATATGGTTTACCAAATCCCGATGTTGTATCCGAACTTACAGGCTAGCAATCAGGTAGTTTATCTAAGCGGTCTTGGCAATTCAGGAAAAGATTTTTCGGCTTTAATAACCAATGTGATACCGGACTTGAATATGCAACATTCCGGTGGGCAAGGCTTTCCGAAAGATTTGTATGAATTTTCAGACGGCGTAGAAACAGCCGAACGAACGAACGAACGAACGAACGAACGAACGAAATTATATACCACGAAGTACCGTCCAATATCGCCATCTGCCTCCCACGACCGGCGGCAAGGGCTTCTCTGTGCTTATCACCGACCAAATCCCCGATTTACACCTTATCGGCGATGCACAGTGCTTCCCCATGTTCCTCTACGAGACGGAGTAACCAACATGACGATTTGTATTACAGGCTTGGGCACGACCAAAGGCTTTTCCGTACTGATGACCGATGCGATACCCGATGTCCAGTTGCAGATGAACGGGCAATGCTTCCCCATGTTCCTCTACGAAACGGAGGAAGCACAATGAGCCAGCAAAAACTATTTGCCACTGAAATGCCGTCTGAAAAGCAGCCTGCACAGAAAAAGCTAGTGCGCCGCTCTGCCATCACCGACGATGCGCTGGCGCATTTCCGCGAGCCGTATTCCGCCGCCGATGCCGCCCGAATTGGCAGAGAAGACATCTTCTATTACATCTACGGCCTGCTGCACAGCGAAGAATACCGCGAGCGCTACGCCGACAATTTAAGTAAACAGCTCCCGCGCATCCCGCGCATGAAAACTTACGCTGATTTTGCCGCATTCAGCAAAGCGGGGCGTGATTTGGCGGCATTGCACCTGAACTACGAAACCGTACCGATGTATCAGGGCGTGAAACTTTCAGGCAGTCTGAAAGATTTGAAACTTGCCCCGCAGCAAATCATCGGCGGCGCAGACGAAGACTTCCGCGTGGTCAAAATGAAATTTGCCAAAAAAGACGATAAAACCAAAATCGTCTACAACGGCAAAATTACCGTGGAAAACATCCCCGAAGCCGCCTACGATTACATCGTAAACGGCAAACCCGCCATTGAATGGGTGATGGAACGCCAGGCCGTAACCACCGACAAAAAATCCGGTATCACCAACGATGCCAACGACTGGGCAGCCGACACCATACACAACCCGCGCTATCCGCTCGAACTGCTCCTGCGCGTCATCACCGTCAGCCTGGAAACGCAGAAAATCGTCCATGCCCTGCCGAAGCTGGATATTGTGTGAGTAATCTGTCTGAAAAGCAAAACAGGTTTTTCAGACGGCCTCTTATCAAGCAGAGAAAAGAAATAAGCGGCAGGGCGGCAAACAGGCCAAGAGGCCGTCTGAAAAAAGCATATGCCCAAGCCCCCTGCCCGCTTCTGACATAAAGCAAAACCATACCGTATACATGCCGTTATAATGCCGCCGTTTTCAGACGGCCTGAAAGAACCTCCCCACACACAGAGTATCACCATGAAAAAACTCCTCCTCATCGGCGCAATCCTGATGCAACCCGTTTACGGTGCAAAACTCCCCGCCTCCGTAGACAGCGAATTGCAGGAACTGGCCCGCTTCTGCCGACTTTTGGGTGGCCGACCGCACGGTTTCCAACAGGCTGTCGAACGGGCCGACCTCAACGGCGACGGCATCACCGACTATGTCCTCGACGATAGCGAACTGCAATGCTACGGCGCGAGCGGTTCGGTGGGAATGTTCGGCAACCGCAACGGCGGCGGCGTTACCGTTTTTCTCGGCCGTGCGGATGGAAAAGCCGAAAAAGTATTTTATTACAGCGCGTTCGGTGCAAAAATCGATTATGTCGGCAAACAGGTGAAACTTTACCTCGGCATGGCGGGCACATACTGCGGCCAAACGCCCGAAAGCGAAAAACGGGACGGCTACGAAAAATGCAGCCGACCGTTGAAATGGAACGACAAATCGCGCCGGTTTCAAATCGACATGCAAACCAAGCGTACCGCCCTGCATTGGTGGTAACCCGTCTTTCAGACGGCCTGAAACGCACGGTTTATGCTACAATCGCGCGTTAAATTTTCTTTACTGAATTCAGGAAAAACCATGAGCTTGAAATGCGGCATCGTCGGCCTGCCCAACGTCGGCAAATCCACCCTCTTTAACGCGCTGACCCAATCGGGCATCGAAGCGGCGAACTACCCCTTCTGCACCATCGAACCCAACGTCGGCATCGTCGAAGTGCCCGACCCGCGCATGGCGGAGCTGGCAAAAATCGTCAATCCGCAAAAAATGCAGCCCGCCATTGTCGAGTTCGTCGATATTGCCGGTTTGGTTGCAGGCGCGAGCAAAGGCGAAGGCTTGGGCAACCAGTTCCTTGCCAACATCCGCGAAACCGACGCCATCGTCAACGTCGTGCGCTGCTTTGACGACGACAACATCGTCCACGTCGCAGGCAAAGTCGATCCGATTGCCGACATCGAAACCATCGGCACCGAATTGGCACTTGCCGACCTCGCCAGCGTCGAAAAAGCCATCGTCCGCGAAGAAAAACGCGCCCGCTCAGGCGACAAAGACGCGCAAAAACTGGTCGAGCTGTGCAAAAAACTGCTGCCGCATCTGAACGAAGGCAAGCCCGTCCGCTCATTCGGTTTGGACGCGGAAGAACTCGCCATGCTCAAACCGTTGTTCCTGCTGACCGCCAAACCCGCCATGTATGTCGGCAACGTTGCCGAAGACGGTTTTGAAAACAATCCGCACCTCGACCGCCTGAAAGAATTGGCTGAAAAAGAAAACGCCCCCGTCGTTGCCGTTTGCGCCGCAATGGAGAGCGAAATCGCCGAGCTGGAAGACGACGAAAAAGCCGAATTCCTCGCCGAGATGGGCTTGGAAGAACCCGGCCTCAACCGCCTGATTCGCGCGGGCTACGATCTCTTGGGTCTGCAAACCTACTTCACCGCTGGCGTAAAAGAAGTCCGCGCCTGGACCATCCGCAAAGGCGACACCGCCCCGCAAGCCGCCGGCGTCATCCACACCGACTTCGAACGCGGCTTCATCCGCGCCCAAGTCATTTCCTACGACGACTTTGTCTCGCTCGGCGGCGAAGCCAAAGCCAAAGAAGCCGGCAAAATGCGCGTGGAAGGGAAGGAATATGTCGTGCAGGATGGGGATGTGATGCACTTTTTGTTTAACGTATAAATTGCACACGATAATCATTTCAATAGTAACTAAAGTGAGATTTAGCCATGGCCGGAAAAAATTATCTAAAAAGAATGGATTTTGGTAATGAAGCTGCTGATGATGTTGATGATGAAGAATTAAAATCATATTTTGTAATGCAAGAGGGATTCGAAAATTTTTTAAAAGAAAATAAAAGATTACAAGTAATTAAAGCCAAAAAAGGCATGGGTAAGTCTGCATTAATCAAATGGATTGGTCTTGAGGTTTCTGAAAAATATAAGAATGCTTTAGTAATTAAAATACGAGGTAGTGAACTGTCTCGTGAAAATTTCAAACTTACAAACCAATTAACTGAACCAAATGATTATATTAGCGACTGGATTATTAGATTATGTGCAGTTGTAAACCGTGAATTAGCAAAGAAAATAAATTTCGCATATGGAGATGATGAAATTTCTTTAGTTGAATCTACTGAAGTGCAAGGTTTCAAGGAAAGAAATCTTATATCTTGTCTTTTGGAAAGATTTAAAAATATTCTTGGTAAATTTCAGCCAGAACCAACCACTAATATTAATCATCCTGAAATTTTAAAGAGAATAGAATCTCTTAACTATTCAAAAATTTGGATATTAATTGATGATTTAGATGCAACTTTTCAAAATACCAATAAAGAAAAAGTTAATTTAGGCAGCTTTTTTTCAGCATGTCGTTATATGATTCAGGATTTAAAGGGGGTGAACTTCAGAATAACCCTGCGTAGTGATGTGTGGCCTGTAATCAGACGACACGACGAAGCCATGGATAAAATTGAACAATACATATCAGAAATTGAATGGACAGAAGAGGATTTTAAACAAATATTATGCCGACGAATTCAAAAAGAATTTCCTGATGATTCAATCAACTTAACCGATGATGAATTATTAAAAAAAATTTTTAAGCCTACTGTTTTTTGGAATGAAAAACAGGTTCCTACTTATCAAGTTCTGTATATTTTGGCATATAACCGCCCAAGATGGGGAGTTCAACTCTGTAAACTTGCACAAGTTGATGCTCTAAGAAAAAATATGCTTCATATCGAAAAATTGAATATTGATGCCCGTTGGGGAGAGTATGGTTTAAAACGAATTGCTGATTTAGTAGTCGAACATAAGCATCAATGTATCCAGATTGAAGATTTAATTAATTATTTTCGAGGATTAGAAAGAAGGTTCTCTCAACCAGATTTACTTGAACTTCTTAGAAAAAAAGTTCTAGGGTCTATGACTATTCAAATAGATGGACAGACAATTCAAAAAAGCAAACCGGAAGCTATCGCAGATTTTTTATTTCGTATTGGTTTCATTGTAGCTCGGGCAGAAGAAGAACACTATGGATACCATCACTATTCCTATTCAGAATTACCAGATCTATTTTCTGGTAAAAATAGTGATGGATTCAGCTTAATGTGGGAAATCCATCCCTGTTACCGAGAAGCACTAAATATTAAAAAATTAAATGCTGAACAAAGAAATCAAAAAAATCTATCCCATTAATTTAAGGGCTATTTAACCACTTATGACCTCCGTTATCCAAGACTTGAAAGCGCGCGGCCTTATCGCGCAAACTACCGACATCGAAGCCTTAGACGCTTTGTTAAACGAACAAAAAATCGCCCTCTACTGCGGTTTCGATCCGACCGCCGACAGTCTTCATATCGGCCACTTGCTGCCCGTATTGGCATTGCGCCGTTTCCAACAGGCGGGGCATACGCCGATCGCTCTGGTGGGCGGCGCGACCGGTATGATCGGCGACCCCAGCTTCAAAGCGGTAGAGCGCAGCTTGAATTCCGCCGAAACCGTTGCCGGCTGGGTAGAAAGTATCCGCAACCAACTGAAACCGTTTTTGAGCTTTGAAGGCGAAAACGCCGCCATTATGGCGAACAACGCCGACTGGTTCGGCAGCATGAACTGCCTCGATTTCCTGCGCGACATCGGCAAGCATTTCTCCGTCAACGCCATGTTGAACAAGGAATCCGTCAAACAGCGTATCGAGCGCGACGATATGGGTATTTCCTTCACCGAGTTCGCCTACTCCCTGCTGCAAGGCTACGATTTTGCCGAACTGAACAAACTTCATGGCGCGGTTTTGGAAATCGGCGGCTCCGACCAATGGGGCAACATCACCGCCGGTATCGACCTGACCCGCCGTCTGAATCAAAAACAAGTATTCGGCCTGACCCTGCCGCTGGTCACCAAATCCGACGGCACCAAATTCGGCAAAACCGAAGGCGGCGCGGTATGGCTGAATGCGAAGAAAACCTCGCCGTATCAGTTCTACCAATTCTGGCTGAAAGTGGCCGATGCCGATGTGTATAAATTCCTGAAATACTTCACCTTCCTGTCTATCGAAGAAATCGACGCTATCGAAGCGAAAGACCAAGTCGGCGGCACCAAGCCCGAAGCGCAACGCATCCTCGCCGAAGAAATGACCCGCCTGATTCACGGCGAAGCCGCCCTGCAAGCCGCGCAGCGCATTTCCGAAAGCCTGTTTGCCGAAGACCAAAGCAGCCTGACTGAAAGCGACTTCGAGCAGCTCGCCCTCGACGGCCTGCCTGCATTTGAAGTTTCAGACGGCCTCAACGTCGTTGAAGCCTTAGTCAAAACCGGCTTGGCTTCTTCCAACAAAGAAGCGCGCGGTTTTGTGAACAGCAAAGCGGTATTGCTCAACGGACAAGCCGCCGAATTGAACAACCCGAACCACTCCGCCGAACGACCCGACGATGCTTATCTGTTGACCGACGCGCACAAACGCTTCGGCAAATACACCATCGTACGACGCGGTAAACGCAACCACGCGCTCTTGGTTTGGCAATAAACCTGAAATGACAGAGGCCGTCTGAAAAACATTATTTCAGACGGCCTCATTTGTAGTCGGCAAGAAAAACATACCCTTCCGGCCGTTTCGCGGTAAAATCCGCCTGCCCTCAATTTGACAAGATTTAACATTATGAAAGCCAGCCAATTTTTCATTTCCACCCTGAAAGAAGCCCCTGCCGAAGCCGCGCTTGCCAGCCACAAGCTGATGATTCGCGCCGGTCTGATCAAAGCCAACGCGTCCGGCCTTTATACTTGGATGCCGATGGGGCTGCGCGTGTTGCGCAAAGTCGAAAACGTCGTGCGCGAAGAAATGGCGCGCGCGGGCAGCGTGGAGTTGCTGATGCCGGTGGTGCAGCCTGCCGAGCTGTGGCAGGAATCCGGCCGCTGGGAATTTTACGGTAAAGAACTGCTGCGCCTGAAAGACCGCCACGACCGCGATTTCTGCATGGGCCCGACCTGCGAGGAAGTCATCGCCGACATCGTGCGCAAAGAAATCAACAGCTACAAACAGCTGCCGAAAAACTTTTACCACATCCAAACCAAATTCCGCGACGAAGTGCGCCCGCGCTTCGGCGTGATGCGCGCACGCGAGTTCGTCATGAAAGACGCTTATTCCTTCCATGCAGACTACGCCTCGCTTCAGACGACCTATGATGCCATGTACGACGCCTACTGCCGCATCTTCACCCGTCTGGGCTTGGAATTCCGCCCCGTCGCCGCAGACACCGGCAGTATCGGCGGTACCGGTTCGCACGAGTTTCAAGTGTTGGCGGAAAGCGGCGAAGATGTGATTGCGTACAGCGACACTTCCGATTACGCCGCCAATGTCGAGCTGGCACCGACCTTGCCGCTCAAAGGTGAACGCGCGGCCGCTCAGGCAGAGCTGGCCAAAGTACACACGCCGAACGTTAAAACCATTGATTCATTGGTTGACTTCCTCAGCATTCCGATTGAAAAAACGCTGAAATCCATCGTGGTCGAAGGCGAAAACGAAGGCGAAATCGTCTTATTGCTGTTGCGCGGCGACCATGAGTTCAACGACATCAAAGCCGAAAAACTCGCGGGCGTAAAATCTCCGCTGACCATGGCTGATCCTGCCGCCATCCGCGCGCAGTTCGGCGCAAACGGCGGCTCGCTCGGCCCCGTCGGCTTCACAGGCAAAGTCTATGCCGATTTTGCTACCGAAAAAGGCGCGGACTGGGTTATCGGCGCGAACGAAGACGACTACCACTATACCGGCTTCAACTTCGGCCGCGACGCTGCCGAGCCTGAGTTTGTCGATTTGCGCAACGTCGTTGAAGGCGACGAAAGCCCCGACGGACAAGGCCGTCTGAAACTGGCGCGCGGCATTGAAGTCGGACACGTCTTCCAGTTGCGCGACAAATACACCCAAGCCATGAACGTGAGCTTCCTCGACAACAACGGCAAATCGCAAATCATGGAAATGGGCTGCTACGGCATCGGCATCACCCGCGTCGTTGCCGCCTCCATCGAGCAGAACAACGACGAAAAAGGCATCATCTGGACCAAAGCGATGGCACCGTTTGAAGTTGTTATCGTGCCGATGAACTACAAAAAATCAGACGCCGTTCGCGAAGCCGCCGACAAAATCTACACCGAACTGCTGGCGGCAGGCGCAGACGTCCTCCTCGACGACCGCGACGAACGCGCAGGCGTACTGCTCAACGACTCCGAGCTTTTGGGCATCCCGCACCGCATCGTCATTGGCGACCGCGCCTTGAAAGAAGGCAATGTCGAATACGCCGAACGCCGCAACAACGAAGCACAGACTGTACCGACAGGCGAAATCGCCGCGAAAGTGCTGGCAGCGTTGAAATAATATCGGCAAATGACAAAAAGGCCGTCTGAAAACCCAAAAACAGGTTTTCAGACGGCCTTTTAATTGGGTTTCAAGCCGCTTAGGCAGTAACCGCAGGTTCTTCACGGCATAACAGGGTAATCAATGCGCATCACGGTTCTTGCCTTCCACCATGTACACCGCCGCAATCGAACAGCGTATGTAATACACCGCAATGGGAAAAATCATTGCAAATGTGCGGGCAGCGTTGAAATGGCCTGCCCGATATCCAAAAGGCCGTCTGAAAAACCGAAAACAGGTTTTCAGACGGCCTTTTAATTGAGTTTCAAGCCGCTTAAGCAGCCACCATGGGATCTTCACGGCGCAGCAGGGTAATCAATGCGCTCAAGCGTTCTTTCATTTCGCGGCGGTCGGTAATTTGATCGATTGCGCCTTTTTCCAACAGGAATTCGGCACGTTGGAAACCTTCGGGCAGGGTTTCGCGTACGGTCTGCTCAATCACGCGCGGGCCGGCGAAGCCGATTAAGGCATTCGGTTCGGCCACCACGATGTCGCCCAAAAAGGCGAAGCTGGCGGAAACGCCGCCCATGGTCGGGTCGGTGAGTACGGAGATGAACGGCAGGCCTTTTTCGTTCAACAGGTGCAGCGAGGCACTGGTTTTGGTCATCTGCATTAAAGAATTCAGGCCTTCCTGCATCCGCGCACCGCCCGATGCGGCCACGCAGATAAAGGTGCAGTTGTCGGCCACCGCACGGCGCACGCCTTTGACGAAGCGTTCGCCCACTACGGAACCCATCGAACCACCGATGAAGCGGAATTCAAATGCGGCAATGACGACCGGCAGGCCGTTCATTTTTCCCTTCATCACCACCAGCGCGTCGTCTTCGCCGGTGGTTTTTTTCGCGGCGGTCAGACGTTCGGGGTATTTTTTGCTGTCTTTGAACTTCAGGATGTCGGTCGGCTTCACATTGTCGCCGATTTCCTCGCGGCCTTCTTCGTCGAGCAGCAGATCAAGCCGTTCGCGCGCCGACATGGCGTTGTGGTGGTTGCATTTTGGGCAGACTTTGGCGTTTTGCTGCAACTCGGTGGCGTAAACCGTGGCGGAACAGGCCGGGCATTTGTGCCACAGGCCTTCGGGCACGGCGGATTCGCCTTTGCCTTCGCGTTTGATTTTCGGCGGGAGGATTTTGTCTAACCAACTCATGGTTTGCTCCGTTTTTTCAGACGGCCTCGATATCCGGCTGAAAGTTTAGATGATTCGGAATACGGCACGCCGCAATGCGGGCCGGAGGGGAATTCAAGCCGCACATGGTAGCCAATGGCGGCTGTTTAGGCAAGTCTTACTCCGATGACTCATATCATTTTCAGGCGGCTTCAAAGGCAGACAGCAGGCGTTGCCAGCGTTCTTGCCGTACATAATGACAGCCCTCGCTTTTGCGGTATTCCGAAAGATTTTCCAAATCAATATAAAGGCCGGGCAGCCGTTTCAGGTTGCGGGCAAGAGCGGGGTCGAGGATGGTCAGGTGCCGGGCGAGTTGTTGGGCAAAACGATATTTTTCGTATTGCGCCACTTCGGCGGCAGGTATGGGACAGTTTCCCCATGAATCACCCGGCCACGGGCTTTCGGCGGCCTTCAGCGGCAGGCAGATGCTTGAACCGGCTGCACATTGGAACAGGATGGCAGTATCGGGGCGCTGCAACACAGGGTTATAGAGCGAAAGCAGTAATTTTACCCCGTCTCCGCCTGCGGGCGGCCAGCATGCCCAATATTTGCCCCATACCGCGCCGTTCAGGTAAATATCGGCCCTGCTGACCGGCAATCGTTACCGAAATCGGGGCAGATTTCCCAACACAGGCTGTCTAAAGCAATATCCGTATCCGCAGCCATGGTTTCCTTCGCTCCGCTTGTTTTTTCAGACGGCTTCAACCGCCTGTTTCAGGCTTTTTACCAGTGCGCCGACGGCTTTTGCTTCGCTTCCGGCATTGCTTTCGATTTCTTTCACGATGCGGCTGCCGACGATGACGGCATCGGCCACCGCGCCGATTTTACGCGCGCTTTCGGCATCGGAAATACCGAAGCCCACGCCTATCGGCAGGCTGATGTGGCGGCGCAGGACGGCGATTTTGGCCGCCACTTCGTCGGTATTCAGCTGTGCGGAACCGGTTACGCCTTTGAGCGACACATAATAGACAAAGCCGCTGGCGAGTCTGCCGATTTCGGCCATCCGCTCTTCGCTGGTGGTCGGGGCGACGAGGAAGATAGCATCCAAGCCGTGTTTCTGCAGTTCTTGTTGCAGCGGGGAAATGGTTTCAACGGGATTGTCCACGGTGAGCACGCCGTCCACGCCCGCCTCGGCGGCGGCACGCGCAAACTCTGCATTGCCCATTTTGTGTATCGGATTCAGGTAGCCCATCAGAACGACGGGGGTGTCGTCGTCGCGTTCACGGAAACGGCGCACGGTTTCCAATACGTTTTTCAGGCTGACGCCGTTTGCCAGGGCGCGTTCGGCGGCGCGCTGGATAACGGGGCCGTCGGCCATCGGGTCGGAAAACGGGATGCCCAGTTCGATGATGTCCGCGCCGTTGGCGGCCATTTCGTGCATGGTTTCCAATGTGGTTTCAAGGTTCGGGTCGCCGGCGGTGATGTAGGGAATCAGGGCTTTTCTGCCGTTGAGTTTTTGAAAGGCGGTGGTGATTCTGCTCATGTTTTACTCTTTTGGAGTTGGTCGGTTTTCAGACGGCCTGTATTCCTATTTGGAAACAGGCCGTCTGAATGTTTATTTTTTGGCGTTTCCCATGGCCTCTTTCTGGCCGGCTTCCACCAGGCAAGATACGCCTGCCGCCGCTTTGGTTACGCCGTTGAGTTTGGAGAATGGGACGGGTTCCCCGATTACTTTCTTTTTCAGATCCATTTTCCGTACGGTCTGATCGGCGCATTGGGTTTGATAAAACTCGGCCTTGTCGGCATTTTTCATATATTCGCCCAATGTTTTTGCAGGGGTTACGGCAAAACCCGCACCGGTTTGATAAGTGGCCGCCATGCTGATGGAAGCGATTTTTTTGTCTTTTTTGCCGCCGTCTACGAAGATGTAGGCTTTGTCCAAATCATCGTAATCCGAGCCGTACAGCATATAGCCGTTTACTGCTTCCAGTTCTTTCATGTCTTTAAATGAAGGCTCTGCGGCAAATGCGGCCGGGGCCAGTGCCAACAATAGGGTATACATCAGTGTTTTTTTCATTTCTTTCCTTGCGATTTTCAATATCTTCATTTTCAGACGGCCGGTTTGGCAGAGGCCGTCTGAAAACGGAATTTTAGCAAAACAAATAATCTTATTTTTTGTTTTCTTGATTTTTCTTATAGCCTTCTTCAGCCATACACGAAATATGGGCAGCCATTTTGCCGACACCGTTGAGCTTGGCAGCCGGAACGGCTTCGCCCAATACTTTATTGGCTTGATCCAATTTGCGGACGGTTTTGTCGGCGCACTGGCTGTAATAAAACTCTGCTTTATCTCCGTTGCGCAAATAATCCGCCAAAGTTTTACCCTGCACTACGGCAAACCCGGGATAGCCGTCAAATACACTCACCAGATTGATGGAAGCGATTTGGCCGTCTTTTTTACCGCCGTCCACAAAAATATAGAATTCATCCCCACTCTTAGATTCCCCACCGTAAGTTGTATAGCCGTCTACGGTGTCGAGCTTTTTCAAATTTTGAAAAGAGGGTTCTGCGGCAAACGCAGCGGGAGCCAGTGCGCACAGCAGGGTACATATTAAAAATTTGTTCATATTTGCCTTTTCTGCTTTGAAAGTATGTTTGTTTTCAGACGGCCTGCATTCCCGTCAGGAAACAGGCCGTCTGAAAATCGGATTTTAACAAAATAAAAAATCCCGTTTTGGTTTTTCAGGCTTTTTCAGCCTGTTTTCCCAAACACGAATAATCGGCCGCCACTTTGCCGACACCATTGAGCTTGGCAAAGGGAACGGGTGCACCCAATGCTTGATTGGGCGCATTCGTTCTGCGGACGGTTTCATCGGCGCATTGGGTTTGATAAAACTCTGTCCGATCGCTGTTGTCCGCATATTCCGCCAGCGTCTTGCCCCCCCACTATGGTAAATCTCGATCACCGCCCAATGCATTGTTTAGATTGATGGAAGAGATTTGGCCGTCTTTTTCTCCGCCGTCCACCAAAATATAGGCTTCCTGCGAGAGTCCGGACTGCATACCGTAAGCCGCATAGCCGTCTACTGTTTCCAGTTTTTTCAAATCCTGAAAAGACAGGCCGGCGGCAGAGGCGGCAGATATGGATGCGGCCGCCGCAAATAATAAAATCTTTTTCATTCACTCACCTTTCCAAAAAAAGCTTTTCAGACGGCCTTTTATCATCTAGCCGTCTGAAACATTTTTTCTGCGATACGGTTTACCGCCGCTTCCAATGCCGCAGTTTCGGCAGCTGTCCAATGTTCGCTGCTGCTGATAATCTGCCCGTAAACCAAATCGCATTTGAGGCGGAAGGGTTTCTGCACGGGCAGGAATGCGAAACAGAAAATATCGGCTTCGGGCGCGAAAACTTGTTCCAGCAATACAAAGTCAGGCGCATTCTGGAGCGCGGCGGCAAGGGCAAGGCAGCGTCCAATCGTTCTTATCATGGAATTTCACACGTTTGTTTACTTTGCCCTCAAAAATGGCCAAGAAATACCGCTTTTTAAAATTCGCGCATATGCGGTATTCAAAGTATTCCCTATTTAATATCTTTTCCGCTTTTGCCCGCTCTTTGCCGTTTTGCCACATCAACCATATCCCGACGGCAGCCGCTGCAACCAGCGCGATGACACCGCCAATATTTCCCAAAGCATTCAAACCCAAAGCCACGAAAATAAAGGCCGGCAGCAACGCCTTCATTACCGCCATAAAATAGGCTCGCCAGCCGAATTGTTTTTTTATCCACTTCCGATAAGCGTCAAGATTAGCAATTGGTTCGTAAACTACCCACGAAATTTCGGCTTTGCCTTGCGCCAGTTCCGACTGGACTTGCGTTAGGGTATCTCTTGCGGTTTGGTTGAAATCCATGTTTTGTCCTTTCAGACGGCCTGCCGTCCGCTTGGCGGCAGGCCGTTCAATTCTTGTAGCACTTCCTTCATCAAACAGCCTTTGCCCTTGCCGAAGCCTTTGTTTCGCGCGCTGAAATTCGTTTGCGCGGTAACATCGCGCCAACGCAGGGAAACAAAACGCTTGGTGGCGAAATCATCGTATTCTATTTCAAAATCAAACACGCGGTAATCGGCTGTCATGACCACGCCGGAAATCCAATTCCCGCCCATGCTTTCGCTATCGTACAAATCATGGAAAATACAAGTCTGCAAATCGATATTTTTCTGCGCTATCAGCGTTTGCACCAGCGGCGGGATTTTTTGCGGATGTTCGCGCCAATAACACGCTTCATTCAGCACGGCTTCTTTCTGCAAACGGTTCTGTTCCTGAACACTACGAGATTTCGCCATATTTCACCCTCCGTCAAAACCCTATTTCAGGCCGTCTGAAAAAGCAACCTGCCCCGTCAGTTCTTCATCGACTGCACTGGCGCGGGAATGCGTCCGCCTCGGTTCACGAACACTTCGCAGCTTCCTTCCTTCACCGGCATAATCGGCGCGTAGCCCAACAAGCCGCCGAAGTCCACGCTTTCGCCCACGCCTTTGCCGGTAACGGGGATGATGCGCACGGCGGTGGTTTTGCTGTTAATCATGCCGATGGCGGCTTCGTCGGCGATGATGCCGGCAATCGTGGCGGCGGATGTGTCGCCCGGCACGGCCACCATGTCCAAACCCACGGAGCACACGGCGGTCATGGCTTCCAGCTTGTCCAGCGTCAGGATGCCACTTTCCGCCGCCGCAATCATGCCTTCGTCTTCCGACACGGGGATGAACGCACCGCTCAGCCCGCCGACGGCAGACGAGGCCATCATGCCGCCTTTTTTCACCGCGTCGTTCAACAGTGCGAGTGCGGCGGTGGTGCCGTGCGTGCCGCAGACGGTCAGGCCCATGGCTTCCAAAATGCGGGCGACGGAATCGCCGACGGCGGGCGTGGGCGCGAGCGACAAATCCAAAATGCCGAACGGGATGCCCAGCATTTTCGCCGCTTCCTGCCCGATGAGTTCGCCCACGCGCGTGATTTTGAACGCGGTTTTCTTCACGATTTCGGCGATTTCGGTCAGATTTTGGCTGTCGCAGTCTTTTAAGGCAGCCTGCACCACGCCGGGGCCGGACACGCCCACGTTGATAATCGCGTCCGCTTCGCCCGAGCCGTGGAACGCGCCCGCCATGAAGGGGTTGTCTTCCACCGCGTTGCAGAACACGACGATTTTGGCACAGCCGAAGCCTTCTGGCGTGATGTCGGCGGTGCGTTTTATCGTGTCGGCGGCCAGTTTCACCGCGTCCATGTTGATGCCCGCGCGCGTGCTGCCGATGTTGATGGAGCTGCACACGATATCGGTGGTTTTCATGGCTTGGGGAATGGAGCGAATCAGCACTTCATCGGCGGGCGAAATGCCTTTTTGCACCAGCGCGGAAAAGCCGCCGATAAACGATACGCCGATGGCTTTTGCCGCCTTATCCAGCGTCTGCGCGATGGAAACGTAACTGTCCGCGCCCGTGGCCGCCGCGATTTGGGCGATGGGCGTGACGGAAATGCGCTGGTTCACAATCGGCACGCCGTATTTGGCCGACAAATGCCGCGCCGTCTGCACCAGGTCTTTGCCGATGCGGGTGATTTTGTTGTAGATGTTTTGGTTTAATTGATTGATGTCCGGCGAAATGCAGTCGTGCAGGTCGATACCGATGGTGATGGTGCGCACGTCGAAGTTTTGGTCGGACACCATGCGGATGGTTTCGAGGATTTCGTTGGAATGCAAGTTACTCATTGAGGTTTCCTTATGGTTTATGGCTACGTGCTGTCCGCATCAATTCAGCGGAGCAAACGGCAGCAAAGGATGGCCAACCACAGCGCGAAATACAGGGCAAGACTGATCAGTCGGATTGTTCCGGCAACGAAAAATTTGCGTGCGTCCATATCCGCCTTCAAACCGCCCTCCCCTTTTCAGACGGCCTTTAAATCCTGTGCATGGCGTTAAACAGCTCTTCGTCCTGCATGCGGATGTCCAGCGCAAGCGTTTTTCCCGCCTGTGCGAAAACGTCCAGCATTTCCTGTCGCGATTTCGGGCATTTGGCTGTGTCGGCCAAAATAATCATGGTGAAATAGTCGTCCATCAACTGCTGGCTGATATTCAGGATGTTGATTTGGTTTTCGGCCAAAAGTTTGGACACATCGTAAACAATGCCGATGCGGTCTTTACCGATAACGGTAATAACAGAATGAGACATGGGAAATCCTTGGAAAATGTTTCAATACGCAGGGCCGCACATCTAAAGTACAGCCCTATTTTGAAGGGCATTGACAACCCAAATAAAGAAGTTTAACCAGTAAACAGGCCGTCTGAAAAAACGACCGTACAGAAGGCGGACACACTCTATCGCGTTCACTGCAAAAAGGCAAATCATGGCCGCAAAAGACAAAATTGTAGACAATCTTTCATTTAAATAAAAATACCTTATTTTGCCATTAAATTTCTAAAAAATGCATTATTAGACATTATTTATGCTTTGAAATTGAATTTTATAAAATCAGTTTTTAAATTGTAGACATTTTTTCATTTTATTTTTCCATAAATCAGCCAAAATCAGACGTAAAGAATTTGTCAAATGTAGACAATCGCACTAGACTGCACCGCATCGTTTTCCCATATCCCACATTCCCAAATTGCAATAAAACTTAGAACTAAGGAAACTGCCATGAGCGACCTGAACAGCCTGTTCCAAACCATCAAACGGCGCGATCCCAATCAAGCCCCCTTCCATCAGGCGGTGGAAGAAGTATTCATGAGCCTGCAACCCTTCTTGGCAAAAAATCCGCAATACACCAAACAAGGCCTGCTGGAGCGCATCGTCGAACCCGAGCGCGTAATCATGTTCCGTGTTTCCTGGGTGGACGATAACGGACAAGTCCAAGTAAACCGCGGCTACCGCGTACAGATGAACTCCGCCATCGGCCCTTATAAAGGCGGCCTGCGCTTCCACCCAACCGTGGACTTGGGCGTATTGAAATTCCTAGCCTTCGAGCAAGTGTTCAAAAACGCATTGACCACCCTGCCCATGGGCGGCGGCAAAGGCGGCTCTGACTTCGACCCCAAAGGCAAATCCGATGCCGAAGTGATGCGTTTCTGCCAAGCCTTTATGAGCGAGCTTTACCGCCACATCGGCGCGGACACCGACGTACCTGCCGGCGACATCGGCGTGGGCGGCCGCGAAATCGGCTTCTTGTTCGGCCAATACAAAAAACTGCGTAACGAATTTACATCCGTCCTGACCGGCAAAGGCCTGACCTGGGGCGGCAGCCTGATCCGCCCCGAAGCCACCGGCTACGGCACGGTTTACTTCGCACAATCCATGCTGCAAACCAAAGGCGACAAACTCGAAGGCAAACGCGTGGTGATTTCCGGCAGCGGAAACGTGGCGCAATACGCCTGCGAAAAAACCATCCAACTGGGCGCGAAAGTGCTGACCGTATCCGACTCCAACGGTTTCGCCTTGTTCCCCGACAGCGGCATGACCGAAGCACAACTCGCTGCTTTAATCGAGCTGAAGGAAGTGCGCCGCGAACGCGTCTCCGTGTATGCCAAAGAGCAAGGCTTGCAGTATTTTGAAAACCAAAAACCGTGGGGCGTAAAATGCGACATCGCCCTGCCTTGCGCCACCCAAAACGAACTGGACGGCAAAGACGCGGCCACTCTGCTGGCCAACGGCGTCATCTGCGTGGCCGAAGGCGCGAACATGCCGTCCACACTGGAAGCGGTGGAAGCCTTCCTGAAAGCCAAAATCCTGTACGCGCCGGGCAAAGCATCCAACGCGGGCGGCGTGGCCACCTCCGGACTGGAAATGAGCCAAAACCACATCCGCCTGTCTTGGTCGCGCGAAAAAGTGGATAAACGCCTGTTTGACATTATGGCCAATATTCATGAAAACTGCGTGGCCAACGGCACGGAAAACGGCTATACCAATTATGTGAACGGTGCGAACATCGCCGGCTTCAAAAAAGTGGCCGATGCCATGCTGGCACAAGGTATCGTATAAGTAGGATTGCGTGCCTAAGTCATCACAAAGGAGAGAAACGAAGC
The DNA here is from genome assembly GCF_001807735.1 of Neisseria sp. HMSC31F04. Taxonomy (NCBI): domain Bacteria; kingdom Pseudomonadati; phylum Pseudomonadota; class Betaproteobacteria; order Neisseriales; family Neisseriaceae; genus Neisseria; species Neisseria sp. HMSC31F04. Next base: position 100,066 of record NZ_KV790835.1, read on the forward strand.
CGTCTGAAACACAGTTTTCAGACGGCCTCAATCATAATCTGCATGAGACCTTTGCAAAATTCCTTTTCCTCAGC
>NZ_KV790836.1:0-9654 GCF_001807735.1 Neisseria sp. HMSC31F04
GCTGAGGAAAAGGAATTTTGCAAAGGTCTCACCATATCGGGATAGAGCCATTTGTCCGCGCCCTTTTGGCTTTTGCCGCTTTTTTCGTGGAATATGGTGCGCGACTGTGCGGCAAAGACGGGGTGTTCCACCAGAAATTTGCACAGTAGCGGATGCAGGTCGCGCTCGTGGAATCGGGCTTTTTGCGTTTGGGCGGCAGGCGGCAGGGCGACGGCGTTTTCGGGCAGCGGCAAAGCTTTCAGGCTGCCTGAAACTGCCTGCCGCAGGGAAAACAGCTTGGGGCGGCTGCCCTGCGCCGTGATTTTGCCGTCGGGCTTTTTCGATTCCACATACAGCCGTGCGCCTACGGTTGCCCACGGCGTTTTGCCGATGGACGGCAGGCCTTGTTCGGGGTTGTAGCCGTCCAGTTCGGCGTAAAGCCGGTTTTGTTCGATAAAATCCCAAATTTCCGATGCGCTGGCTGGACGTGCCAACTGCTGCAACGCATACAGCGCGAGTTCGAGATAGGTCATGTTTTTCCCTCTTTCAAAAATACTGCCCGTTGGCTTTCAGACGGCCTGAAAAAGCAGCCTGCACTGTTTGAGTTTACCGCTTCAACTTCGCCAACGCATCCGCCATTGCCGAATTTGCAGGCTGCTTTTCGCGCGGCGGTTTGCCGGAGCGGCTGTTTGCGCCGCGGTTTTCGGTTTCAGGCAGCCTGCGCCCGCGTTTTTCCGCACCTGCTTCGTCATCCAGCCGCATGGTCAGCGCGATGCGTTTTCTGGCGGCATCGACTTCCAGCACTTTCACTTTCACCACGTCGCCGGCTTTCACCACTTCGCGCGGGTCTTGGACGAATTTATTGGACAGGGCGGAGATGTGCACCAAGCCGTCCTGATGGACGCCGATGTCCACGAACGCGCCGAAGTTGGCGACGTTGGAAACCACGCCTTCGAGTATCATGCCGACTTGCAAGTCGCTGATTTCGTGGATGCCTTCGGCGAATGAGGCCGTCTGAAACTCGCCGCGCGGGTCGCGGCCGGGTTTTTCCAGCTCGGACAGGATGTCCAAAATGGTCGGCAGGCCGAAGCGTTCGTCGGTGAAGTCGGACGCTTTGATTTGCTTCACGCGCTCGCGGTTGCCGATGAGTTCGGCGGCGGTAATGCCTTGTTGCGCCAGCATTTTGGCGACGACGGGATAGGCTTCGGGGTGGACGGCGCTCGCGTCCAGCGGCTCTTTGCCGCCGTTAATCCGCAAAAAGCCTGCCGCCTGCTCGAAGGTTTTTTCGCCCAAACGCGGCACTTTCAGCAATTTTTTGCGGCTGTCGAACGCGCCGTTTTCATCGCGGTAGGCGACGATGTTTTGGGCAAGGGTTTGATTCAAACCGGAAATCCGCGCCAAGAGCGGGGCGGAGGCGGTGTTTACGTCCACGCCGACGGCGTTCACGCAGTCTTCGACCACCGCATCCAGCGATTTGGCAAGCTGGCTTTGGTTCACGTCGTGCTGATACTGCCCCACGCCGATGGATTTGGGGTCGATTTTGACCAACTCGGCAAGTGGGTCTTGCAGCCTGCGGGCGATGGACACCGCGCCGCGCAGGGAAACGTCCAAGTCGGGGAACTCGCGCGCCGCCAGTTCGGACGCGGAATAAATCGACGCGCCGGCTTCGGACACGACGATTTTGTGCAGGCTGCTTTCGGGCATTCCGCGCACCAGTTCGCCCGCGATTTTGTCGGTTTCGCGGCTGGCGGTGCCGTTGCCGATGGCGATGAGCTTCACGCCGTGCTGTTTAATCAGGCGCGACAGCGTTGCCAACATATTGTTTTCTTGATGTAAATAGACGATAACGGTATCCAGCAGCTTGCCCGTGTCGTCCACCACGGCGCATTTCACTCCGTTGCGGTAGCCGGGGTCGAGACCCAAAGTGGTCAGCCGTCCGGCGGGCGCGGCGAGCAACAAGTCTTTGAGATTGCGGGCGAACACGGTAATCGCGTCGGTGTCGGCGGCTTCTTTCAGACGGCCTAAGGCTTCGAGTTCCAGCGACAAAAAGATTTTCGCGCGCCAAGTCAGGCGCACGGTGTCGCGCAGCCATTTGTGGCCGTCTGAAACCTTGAAACGGCGGGCGATGAGTTGCTCGTATTCGCTTTGCTGCGTCATCGGCGTGTCGTCGGGCTGGTATTTGAGCGCGATGTTCAACACGCCTTCGTTGCGGCCGCGCAAAACTGCCAGCGCGCGGTGGCTGGGTATGGCGCGCATGGGTTCGCGGTGGTCGAAATAATCGCTGAATTTTTCGCCTTCGGTTTCTTTGCCTTCAACCACTTGTGCGTGAATTTCCGCTTCGTTCCACAGCTTGTCGCGCAGCGTGCCGATGAGTTCCGCGTCTTCGGCAAACTGCTCCATCAGAATCGCGCGCGCGCCGTCCAGCGCGGCTTTGGTGTCGGGGACATTTTCGTTCAGGTAGCCTTGCGCGGCGGCTTCAACATCCTGCGGCTGCTCGGCAAGCAACACGTCCGCCAGCGGCTGCAACCCGTGTTCGCGCGCGATTTGTGCTTTGGTGCGGCGTTTGGGCTTGTAGGGCAGGTACAGGTCTTCCAGTGCAGTTTTGTTGTCGGCGGCTTCGATTTGCGCCCTGAGGTCGTCTGAAAGCTTGCCTTGCTCTTCAATGCTTTTTAAAACAACGGCTTTGCGCTCTTCCAACTCGCGCAGGTATTGCAGCCGCTCGGCAAGCTGCCGCAACTGCGTGTCGTCCAGCCCGCCCGTGGCTTCCTTGCGGTAGCGGGCGATAAACGGCACGGTCGCGCCGTCGTCCAAAAGCTCGACGGCGGCGGTGATTTGGGCGGCGGTGGCGGAGAGTTCTTGAGAGAGGATTTGAGTGATGTTCATGGGGGTCCTTTTGATGGGTGCAGGCTGCTTTTGGGGCTGCCTGAAATTAAGGGTTTTCTGTTTTTTCAAAATAGCCCAGATAGCCAATTGAAGGTGGCAAATCCATATTTTCCAATTCTAGAGGATTGATGCTCCACAAACCCGCCAGTTGTGCGGGCGTTTCTTCATCTTGCGCGGCTATCCATTTTTCAAATACTTCGTCTTGTTCAAATTCTTCTTCGGATTCGACATATACAAGGTTTAAAGATTTTTCGGCGGCGGTTTGCACGCCGAAGTTTTCCAAGATACAGCTGTCGGAAGTTTCAAAACGCCGTATCCATTTTCCATCCTCCGCTTTTGCCCATGCCAGATAATCCGTTACACGGTAAGAACCGAAATATTGCACTTCTTTGAATCGGTCTAATAACGGCTTTGTCAGCATATTGAACGGGCGTTCCGGATGGAGGCACGGCAGGGCCAAATGGCTGACAACGAACACCCAGCCGCGAATGCAGGGCGATACGAAAACGGGCTGCAGGCTGCTTTGATAGTCTGCCGCTTCCATGATTTGAACACTGCTTTGCCAGTTGGCCGGCTGTATATTCTGCAACGGCAGCTTTTCCAATACGGCTTCGGGCGAATCAGATTTGACCGCCAGCCAATTGGTTTTGAAACCGAATGACAGAGGTTGGTCGGGCTGTGTGTGGATTTCGGGCATCGTGGCTTGGTTTGCAGCTTGGCTTTCGATTTGGCTTGATGATGCGAAACCTAATTTGTTCAGCAATCCGGACAAAAAATTTTGCATGGTGTTTTTCCCTTTCAAGGCAATATTTTTCAGATACTTCATGAAATAATTTGAGGCAGGGATCGTCTTAAAAAACAAAGGCGGATTATGCCACATCGTGATAGGGCTTTCAGGCCGTCTGAAGGCAAACCGGATAGTGGGCAAACGATTTTACCGGGCGTTTCCGCCTTGCATGGCGATTACCTGCATTTTTGATGGTGATGCGTAAAGGAGGTTTGTGTAGGATGTTTGCCATCTTTTTGAGCATGTATTTGGAAGAAAAGGCCGTCTGAAATATTTTTCAGACGGCCTCTGTTTGAATTCTGTTTATTATCAGACGGAATCGGCTTAGATTTCGGTCTGCGTTTTCGGTTTTACGCTGGTAACGATACCGTCTCGGCGGTTTTGCTGTTTCTGCCCTTTGCCGTTGGGAAGGATTTGTTCAACCTTCACGTTGGCCGTGCCGGTGTGGATAAAGCCGAGTTCTTTGGCGGCGGCTTTAGACAAATCCATCACGCGGTTGCCGTGGAAGGGGCCGCGGTCGTTGATGCGGACGACGACGCTTTTGCCGTTGGAGAGGTTGGTTACGCGCGCATAGCTGGGTATGGGCAGCGTGCGGTGTGCGGCGGAGAGGGTGTTCATGTCGAAGCGTTCGCCGCTGGAGGTTTTTTTGCCGTGAAAGCCGGGGCCGTACCATGAGGCCTTGCCGGTTTGGCTGAAACTTTCGATTTTTTTGGTCGGCTGGTATCGTTTGCCGGCCACTTTGTAGCTGAGGTTGGCTGTTTTGTGCAGCGGTTCGGTTTGGACGACTACATCAGGTTGGGCGGTAGCCGCGGCTTGAACCGAAGTGTCTGCGGCGGGAGAGGCGTAGGCACTGAGTGAGAAGGCGGCAACCAGGCCGACGAATAAGTTTGGTTTGGTTTGAATCAAAACTAAATCCTGTTCCGGAGTTGATAAGGTTGGCGGCCGCAAATTCCTTTACGGCCTGTTTTTCAGACGGCCTGTCTGTATGGCAGCTTATAGGCCGTCTGAAAAACCGTTTTGCCGCCACGCTTCGAAAACGACGACGGCCACGGTGTTCGACAGATTCATGCTTCTGCTGCCTGCTTTCATCGGCAGGCGGATTTTTTGCCCCGCCGGAAGGCTGTCGAGGATTTCGGCAGGCAGGCCGCGGGTTTCCGGACCGAACAGAAAAACGTCGCCTGGCCGGAATGATACTTGATCGGGACGTGTGCTGCCCTTGGTGGTCAGCGCGAAAATGCGGCGGCCGGAAAGGGCGGACAGGCAGTCGGCGAAGTTTTCATGCACGGTCAGGCTGGCGAATTCGTGATAGTCCAGCCCGGCGCGTTTCATTTTGCTCGAATCGAGCGGGAAACCGAGCGGTTTGACCAGGTGCAAATCCGCACCGGTATTGGCGCACAGCCGGATGATGTTGCCCGTATTGGGCGGGATTTCCGGCTGGTATAAAACGACAGTAAACATAAAATCAGTCACTTAAAACGGGAGGCACTATGCCTCTATGCGGCGCGGCCGTCAAGATTTTTGCATTTTGGCCTGGGCCAGTGTCCAGCAGTATAGGTTTCCAGCCCCCGCCCACTTTAGCATTCGGGAAAGTTCGGCCAATGTTGCGTTTGTGGTCGCAACGTCGTCGATTAACAGCAAATTGCGTTTTTTAACATCGCCCGCCACGCGGAACAGCCCTACCACATTTTTCTTCCGCCGCGCATACGGCAGTGTGCTTTGCGGCGGTGCAGGCCGTCTGAAAACGGTGTCTTCGGGCAGCAGGGGCAGGCCGTATCGGGCAGACAGCAGGCGGGCGAGTTCGCCGCATTGGTTGAAGCCGCGTTCCACTAACCTCTCGCGGCTCAGCGGTACGGCGAGGATGCCGTCTATATCGGCATCGTGCAGCCAGGGCGGCGGCAGGGCGGCCATCAGTTCCGCCAACAAACGCTTCAAGGCTATCTGGCGCAGGTGTTTGAATTCGTGCAACAGGCCGCTGACGGGCGGTTCGTAATGCAGCGACGACCATAATTTTTCAAACGGCGGCGGTTTGCGCTGACAGCCGCCGCAGGGGGAAATGCCGTCGCCGATGCCGCCGCAGCGCGGGCAGCTTTGGCTGCCGGCAACGGCCGAACGGCACAAATCGTCTAGGCAGTCGCGGCATATGCCCCCTGAAGCCGAAGCGTGGCATAATAAGCAGCATTCCGGCGCACACAAATGCAACCATCGGGAAAGGATATTCATGAACAAGCATCTTCCTCATTCTGTTTACCTGATACACGGCTGGGCGGCAAACGGCCGTATATTCGACGGCCTCCGCCCGCTGCTGCCCGAAACTTGGCGGGTGCATACGCCCGACCTGCCCGGACACGGTAACGCGCCTTCGGACGGCACGTTCGACATCATGGCCGCCGCCGATGCGCTGGCGGCCGAAATGCCCGACAACGGCGATGTGGTGGGCTGGTCGCTCGGCGGGCTGGTCGCCCTCCATCTCGCCATCCGCTATCCGCACAAAGTCCGCCGCCTGTGCCTGACCTCGTCGTTTGCCAAATTCCTCGCCGCATCCGATTACCCGCAAGGGCAGAGCCGAACGGCATTGGACAAAATGATTGCCCTGTTCGAACAGGACTACCCGAAATATATGCGCCAGTTTCTGCAACTGCAACTGCTGAACACGCCGGACGGCGAGGAAATCATCGCCTCCGTCCTGCCCGACATGGTGAAAAACGGCGCGCCCGCCGCCCTGAAGGCCGCGCTTGACGCGCTCTCGCTTGCCGACGCACGCCCCTTCCTGCGCCAAATCCGCCAGCCCGTCTTGCTGGTTTACGGCGGGAAAGACAGCATCACCCCGCCGCGCATGGGCGAATACCTGGAACAACACCTGCCGTTTGCCGAATTACAGATTATCGAAAAAGCGGCACACGCCCCCTTCCTCAGCCATGCAGCCGAATTTTCCGGCCTATTGAAACGCTTCTTCGGCTGAATATTTTCAGACGGCCTGACAACCCCCCATCATCCGAACCATATGAACGACCACGACCCGACAGAACACCTTTGGCACCACTGGCCGCAGGCATGGTATCCCGTCGCCCGTGTATCCGGCTTTGCACCCGGCAAAGTACACAACGGCCACCTGTGCGGCCGCGAATGGGTGCTTTACCGCGGAGAAGACGGCGTTTTCCGCGCCACAGACGCATTCTGCCCCCACATGGGCGCACACCTGAAAAGTGCGCGCGTAGACGGCTGCTCCCTGGAATGCGGCCTGCACGGCTGCCTGGTAGACCCCGCGCAACAAACCGACACCGAACTGCCGCCCATCAGCAAAGGCTGCCGCATCGGCGCACAAGCCTGGCACTGCATCGAACGCTTCGGACTGGTTTGGCTGCACCCGCCGACCGCCGAACCCCCTCCCCCGCCGTTTGACGGCAACGGCCATCACTGGCTGACCGCAGGACCGCGTCGCATCTGCGCCGACTGGCGCGCCATGATTTGCAACGGTTTCGACCTCTCGCACATGGCGATGGTGCACCAACGTACCGTAGACGGCGACCCGAAGTTCGAATCCTTGCCCGAAGGCGGCCTCAAAATGACCTACCGAACCCGCATCCTGCCCAAAGGCGGCTTTTCCAGCTGGCTGATGCAACGGCTGTCGGGCGGGCATATCGACTTAATCCACACCTGCATCGGCAGCAGCATCATGGTGCAAAGCCGCGTCGGCCGTTTCCGCACGACGGGCGTTTTCGCCCTCCTGCCCGAAAACCCCGCCGGACACCCTCCCGAACAACGCAGCACGCAGGCCTTTGCCGCCATCGGCATCCCACACGGCGCACCCCTGCACCGCCTGCAACTTTGGATTGCCCGCTTCCTCTACCTGGCCTTCCTGAAAAAAGACTTCGTCGTCGTCGAACACATGCGCCTGAAACTCGACGGTGCGGACGACATCGGCGTCAAACAAGTCGCCGCCTACCAAAGCAGCCTCAAAAGCATGTAAGGCCGTCTGAAAACCGCCTTACCCCCAACAAACATGATAGACCTCCACTGCCACTCCACCGTCTCCGACGGCGCACTCACCCCAACCGAAGTCGTCCGCCTCGCCCACGCCAACGGCTGCGCCCTGCTCGCCCTGACCGACCACGACCACACCGGCGGTTTGGCCGAAGCCCGTGCCGAAGCCGAAACCCTCGGCATCCGTTTTATCAACGGCGTAGAAATCTCCGTTACCTGGCGCAAACGCACCATCCACATCGTCGGCCTCGACTTCGACGAACACCACGCCCCGCTGCAAAACCTACTGTCCGAAGTCCGAAAAGGCCGTCTGAAAAGACTCGAAGCCATTGCCGCCAAACTCGAAAAAAAAGGCATCTTCGGCGCATACGAAGGCGCATTGGAACGGGCGGCCAACCCGGAAATGGTCAGCCGCACCCATATCGCCTCCTTCCTGCTCGACAACGGCCACGTCCGCAACAAACAGCAAGTCTTCACCAAATACCTCGGCGAAGGCAAATCCTGCTCCATCCCCCACCAATGGGCCGAATTGGCCGACTGCGTGGGCGCAATAAACGGCGCGGGCGGCATCGCGGTCATCGCCCACCCCATGCGCTACAACCTGTCCGCCACTGCCAAGCGCAACCTGTTCGACGAATTCAAAGCCCTGGGCGGGCGCGCCATCGAAGTACACAGCGGCAACAGCAACGCCAACGACCGCCACAACTACGCCCTGCTGGCGGAACGCCACGGCCTGCTGGCCGGCGCGGGCAGCGATTTCCACCGCCCCGGCGACTACGGCGGCGGCATCCTCGGCGCATGCCCCGCCCTGCCCGACCGCTGCCGCCCCGTATGGCACGCCTTCCGCACGCCTTATGACGGCTGAAGCAATCAAATTCAAAAAGGCCGTCTGAAAACCATTGTTTGGGTTTTCAGACGGCCTTTTCAATCGGAAATACCTGCAATCAGTTTGGATATGGGAATGACAGGAACAGGCGGGCTGAGTTGACTGAATCGAGTGGCTGGAGGCAGACTTACCTCCTTGTGTGCTTTTTCGATTTTTACCAGTTTCGCATCAAACATCAAATCTGCCGTATGTCCCTATTGGATCAAAGCAGGACCCATGAATCTCGCAGAATTAGTATTCAATCATAACGGAATCGCTGTTTTCAGCCTATCGGTCGCTGTCCTTTTTCGGCAGTGGTTGGGACGTTATCTTTGGCGGCATCCTTTCAGGAAGGCTTCGCTTTTTCTGATTTGATTTCGGTTTCTACCTGCCGTTATTTCTCGCTTTTTTCAGACTACACATCTCGAATCTCGTAGAATGCTTTTTGCATTTCTTCGCGGGTCATCTTGGTTTCGCGGCCTTCGTAGGCCGTCTGCAAAGCTTCAATATAATTTTCAATATCGATTTCCCCCACTGCTTCGCTCGTCTCTTTCCAAATCATGCCGAATATGACACCTTTTGCATAACCGTATCGTTCCACAGGGGTGGCAAAGGGGGCAATGTTTGTTGCGGCGGACGCGGCGGCATTTTTTCCGCCTGCTTTCCGTTTGGCCTGCTTATGTGTCGAACGCGCCTTTTTTTGTTCTTTGTTTTCCGATGGTGTGTATACCCATTCTTCCCAAATCGCTTCGGCTTGTTTTTCGGTCATCTTGGTCGGCTCGCCTTTGTAAATGGCCAATATGGCCTCAGCCATGGCTTCCATATCGATTTCCTGACCCATCTCTTTTATCATTCTCATCTTTCGCCGTTAGCCATGCCCAATGCGTAAGCTGCCCTTTGGCCAAATGTTTTGAGAGAAGCGTCATTGGCTGTACGTTTTGCCAATACGGCTTCCTCTGCCTGATTTTCGGTCAGTTTCGTTTTGCCTTCCGCGCCGGATACATAACCGTTTTTTTGGGCAGGCATCTCAAGGGCAAGTGGAGGGGCTGTGGCAGCGAGAGTGGCTAGAGAAAAGGCACAAGCAAATGCCAACATACCGATTCTGAAAGTTTTTTTCATATATTTTTTATGAGACCTTTGCAAAATCCCCCCAAAATCC